>JAHCIE010000427.1 GCA_026129385.1 Anaerolineae bacterium | reverse complement strand
GCTCGCTGTTGCTATGCGTTGACTCGTCAATCGCCCCGTGGTATAATAAGGCAGTACCAAAGCAAGACATTATGTAGCCAGAGAGGGACGAGGATTATGGCCGGCGACCCCAAGGACACCTCATCGCAGGGCGATTCGGAAGAGCGCCTGCGCAGCATGAAATCGCCCAAGAAGGGGGCCTCGGCCCTCTCCTTCGCCTGGCTGCCGGTCGTGCTCATCGTGGCCGCGGTCGCGCTGTTGTTCTGGTGGCTCACGCAGACAATCCAACCCGACCGCGAGCGCGCCCTGGGCACGCCGCCAGCCATCGCCGTCGGGACCGTCGCCGCGCGCGGCGCGACCGGCGCTACCCCCGCCCCCGTCGCCGGCCTGACGGTAAGCGAGGTGCTAAAGAATCGCCAACGCTACGGCTCCGAGCGAGTAAGCGTAACGGGTCGCTACCGAGGTCGCGACGCGCGCGGCGAGCTAAAGGGCCAACCGGCGGTGACGGTCAACGACTGGGTTCTCAGCGACGGCACAAGCGCCATCTGGGTCACGGGACGTCCGCCCGCCGACCTGAGCCTGTCCGGCGAGAAGGACATCGACACCACGCTGGTCGTCGAAGGGGTGTTGACAGATGTGGGCGGCAAAACCGTCCTCGACGCCAGTTCCATCATCGTGAGCGGCCGTAATCCCGCTGCCTCTGCCGCCACCCCCGGCGTCGCCACAACGCCGGGCGCGGGCGCGACGCCAGGCGCGACTGGCAGCAAGAACATCCAGCCGGGCGCCTACGTCAAAGTCACAGGCACCGAAGGCTCCCAGCTCAGCTACCGCAGCGGCCCCGGCGCGAATAACGCTCGCGTCGCGGAGCAGCCGCTCCTGCCCGACGGGACGCGTCTCAAGGTCCTGGAAGGCCCCACCAAAGACAGCGACGGGCGTTCCTGGTGGCGGCTTCAGACCGACAAGGGCGTCATCGGCTGGGCCGCCGAGGACTTCCTCCAAACCACCGAAGGCCCATAGCGGCCACGAGATACGCCGGCGCGCAAGGCAAGGGGCCAGTCTGACGCAGACTGGCCCCATTTCCATGGGCAAGGCAGGTTGCGCGGAAATCCACTCCCCCTATAATTGGGGAGTTGCACATTCCCGCCCCTCGGCTTTCACAGGAGTTACCGTGATTCGCATCGTCACCGACAGCACCGCCAGCCTCCCCCCCGACTGGGTCAAAGAGTATGATATTACCGTCGTGCCGTTGAGCGTCACCTTCGGCCAGGACACCTATCGCGAAGGCGTTGAGATGTCCAGCGACGCCTTCTACGACAGGATGCGCACTTCCGACCAGCTTCCGACCACCAGCCAGCCCGCGGTCGGCGATTTCTATAACGTCTACGAAACCCTGGTCGCTAACGGCGATCAGGTCGTGTCGATACATCTCTCCGGGAAGCTGAGTGGAACCTACAATTCGGCTGCCCAGGCCGCCGCCATGCTGCCGTCGGGCGACGTGACGGTGGTCGAGACCGAGTGGATCGCCATGGCCCTCGCCTTTCAGGTTCGCGCGGCGGCCGAAGCAGCCCGTGCCGGCCAGACGGCTGCCGAAGTCGTCACTACCGTCCAGAGCCTCGGCGCTAAGCTACACCTCTACCTGATTGTCGATACCCTGGAGAATCTCAAGAAGGGTGGGCGCATCAGCCCCGCCAAGGCAATGATCGGCGGCCTGCTGAATGTCAAGCCCATCCTGGCCGTCGAACAGGGCGTCGTGGAACCCGTCGAGCAGCCGCGATCCAAGAAAGCGGCGCTGCGGCGCCTGCTAGAAATCATGGGGACGACCGTACCGTATGGCTCCAACCTGCACGTAGCCTTTCTTCACGCCCAGGCAATGCCGGAGCTTGCCGAACTGGATCGCATGGTGAGCGAGAAATACGTCGTGGCTGAAAGCATTCTCTCCGAAGTCGGGCCAACCATCGGCACGCACGTGGGAATTGGCGCGGTGGGCATCGTCTACTACCCTAACTGAAAGCAGGGCGGAGCGCGCTAGCGGGCGCCAGCCAGCCAATCGAGCGCGGCGGGCGTCACATCGACCAGGGACGCCAGCCGCGCTGCCATGTCAAACGCTCCCGCCCCCCACACCAGTCCAGGCGCGGGATTGAGGGTATGCTCGCTGCTGGTGGCATCTTCAAGATTGCCGTGATCGCTTGTCACCAGGAGCAGGTCGCGGCGAGGGTCCAGCGTCGCCACCACCCCACCCAATAGCCCGTCGATGCGCTCTAGCGAGGTAGTGGTCAGCTCGGAGTCGCGGCGGTGGCCGGCCATGTCGGTGGCGAAGAACTCAAACACCGTCACGGCGTGGCGGCGCGCCAGCCGCGCCAGATTCTCACCTGCCTCAAACGCCGTCACCTCCGGCATCCCCACCACCCCCAGGCGCGTCGCCCACAACTCGTTGGTTACAAACGCAGACACAGCCTCCCCCTGACGCAACTCGTCGGGGCCACGCAGGGTCGCGCCACCCAGATAGGCTGCCAGCGCCGTCACCGACTGGCGCGCCGTACCGCGCTCCAGGCGGTCGAGGTAGCGGGGGGGATAGGCATTGGCAAAGGCCGCCGCGCGCGGGTGATGGGCGGCAGCCTGAAACAGGTTGTTGGACAGGAGGATCTCGCGGGCTTGGGGAGGCGCGTAGGGACCGCTGTGACGACCGATGCGGGCAGCGACGTTGATCCCGCTCCACAGCGTCGCCTGCCCCGTGCCGCTCTGGGGCAGGCCGGCGACACCCAGCGTCGCGTCCAACGCCACGAGGGTCGTCGGTGGGATGTAGGCGGGTCTGTCCAGCGCGGCGCGTGTCAGGCCAGCGCCTCCCAACAGGCCACGTAGCACAGGCATCGGAGCGGCGGCCAGGGGGTTCGTCACCGGGTCATCGGCGCCCAACCCGACTCCGTCGAGGAAGACAATCAGCAGGCCCATAGGCGCGGCCCGGCGGCAGCCCTCAGCGGCGTCACGGGCTACAGGCGCTCGATCAAGCCGCGAAAGATATCCGACTCGGTGATGATGCCCACCAGCTTGTCACCCTCAACCACCGGCAGGCCGCTGATCTTGTGGTCGAGCATCTGGCGCGCCGCCTCCTTGATGAGTGTGTCGGGCGTCACCGTCCTGGGATTGCGAGTCATGATGGCTTCGATAGCCAACTGGGACAAGAGGTAGTGAATTTCGTAGATGCTGAGGCTGGTGGCGTTAGATGGTGACGCCTCACGCACATCGCCACGGGTAACAATGCCCACCAGGCGGCCGTTACGGTCGACGACGGGCAGGCGGCGAATGCGGCGCTGCTTCATGAGCTGGTGCGCCTCGGGCAGGGGCTTCGAGGCCTGAATCACGATGGGGTCAGGGGTCATCCAGTCGCGGACGCGAGGCGTATCGGGCATGGAGCCTCCTCTACAGCAGGACACAATACAACGGGTGACGAAGAGACATCGCCTACAGGCCAACAGAAAACGGGCAGACCCTGGGGGCTGCCCGTTCTT
>JAHCIE010000426.1 GCA_026129385.1 Anaerolineae bacterium | reverse complement strand
AGCTTGAGCAGCGCGCTCGCCAGGGGCAACTCGCTGCGCACGGTCTGCGCGGCGCTGGCGTCGGCCGCGATTTCCTTGCCGACCAGGTAGCGGTCGCGCAAGTCCTGGGCGGCGGGCAGGAAGAACAGGCCGATGCCCAGCGCGCGGCTGACCAGAATCTTGAGCGGGTCGCGGCTGGCCTGATGGTGACGCTCGTGACGTAGCACCGCCTCCAACTCGCACGGGGCAAGGAGATCCACCATCGCCGTGGTGAGGCATACCCGTGGTCGGAGCAGGCCGTAACAGAAGGCAAACGGGCGCTCGTCGCCGACCAGGTCTACCGCAGTCAGGCCGACCGCCTCAACCATGCGCGCCAGTCCGTCGGGCGCATCGATGCGACGGCGCAACAGCCCCGCCAGCAGGGCGCGCGTCGCCAGGACCTGCCACAGCGCGGCCACCACCGCGAAGCCCACCATCACGCTAACCACCGCCCACGGGATAAGCAGCGCCGAGGGGATAGCCGCCACGCTGTCTGCCACGGCCAGGCAGGTATCTACTGCCCGCTCCGCCAGGGCCGCCGAGTGGTGTGCGATGAAACCGAGGAGGGCAGCCAGTAGCCCCAGGCCCAGGATGAGCAGCGCATAGAAGGGGCCATCGGCCCCTGGCCGCCCACCCCGCCAGTGAATCTCAATCATGCCTCGTGATCTCCAGATTCGCCCTTCTCGATGAGGCGACGGAGCGCCGCCAGCGTATCGGGCGAGGCATCCATGACAGCCAGGAACTGAGCAATGGCGGCCGGCCCGAAGTCCTGGACGAGACCCTCAACCACATGGCGGGAGACATCCTGGACGAAGGCGTCGCGCGAAGCAGCGGCGCTATAGACAAAGGCGCGCGTATCGCGCTCGCGCAGCAGGAAGTGCTTCTCCACCAGGCGATTCATCACCGTCATGACAGTCTTGTAGTTCTGCTCTGGCCCCAGCCGATCGCACACGTCCTGAACGGTCGCGGGGCCAATCTCCCACACCGTATCCATGATACGCGCCTCTAGCTCGCCAAAGACGCGGGCCAGGCCGCGCTGGTCAAGCTTGAAGCTCTGAATCCCTTGTCTCACGTTCCCCTCTCTTCCGGCGCGGCGGGTGCTGAAAGACGGGCCACGGTGAACCGACGTGTCTTACGCACGGTAAGTCACCTGTGAAGGATAACGCTCTAGGGCGCGAAAAGATACGCATCCGCGCAACCGTATCTTTTCGCCCGCCGCAGCGTTTAGCTACGTGAAGTCTTACAGGCTGTAAGTATTCTATCCCAACTCACCCGCAGGGGAGGAAATGGTCTATGAGCCAACGGCGCCCACCCGGCGACACCGTCCAGATACGGTTGGATATGCGCGCCCTGCTGCTCGGCCTGGGCATCCTGGCCGGCTGCATCATCTTCGGCCTGGCCTTCTGGTTGGGTCGCGGCGCGGGAACCAGTCCTGCGCCGGCGGCCGCTGTCGCGAACCAGGCCCAGGTCCAGGGTGCGCAGCCCCAGGCCCAGCCGCAAGCCCCCTCACAGGGGCAGGCCCAACCGCAGGCCCAGGCGCAGTCCAGTGGGCCAAGCGCGACGCCTGTGCCCGTACCCGCCGCTCGGCAGCCTGTCGGCCCAGAGACGCCGGTGGGCGACAACCCTCGTCTCGCCATCCCAGACCTGAAAGCGACGGGGTATGTATATGACTTTGGCACCATCGGCCCCAACGATAAGGTCAGCAAGGACATTGTCCTGCGCAACGACGGGGTGAAACCGCTCGAGATCAAGGAAGCGAAATCCACCTGAGGGTGTACAGCGTCGCTGGTCAGCGACAACACCATCGCCCCAGGTGGGCAGACGACGATCAATGTTTCTTTCGACCCCGCCACCGAGAAGATCGCCGGGACGCGCGTCACGCGTGAGGTCAAGCTAGTCACCAACGACCCGCTACGGCCCGAGTCGAGCTTCCACATCACGGCCTACGTCCGCTCGCAGTAGCCATCGGTTCATGCACCATGCGCAGCGCGGGGGCAAGCGACAATCGCTTGCCCCCGCGCCCGTTCTCAACCGCTCAGATCAACTGCCATACCACGCCTTGCGCCACGCCTTCATCTGCGCAATCTCGCGGGTCTGGGCGTCAATGACCCCCTGTGCCAGCTGTCTGATCTCCGCGCGTTCGGCGCGCTGCTGCGCGATCTGGGCGGCCTCGACAGCGGCCTCGTGGTGCGGAATCATCATGTCGATGAACGCCCTATCCGCAGGACTGGCTGCCTGGAGACGCCTGACGTCGTCGGCCATATTGCCCATGGGCGTCTTCATCTCAGGCAGCATGGGCATCTTCTCCCAGCCTGGCGTCTGGTCAGACCCGTACCAGGCCTTGCGCCACCCCTTCATCTCGCCCACCTCGCGCGTCTGGTCACGCACGATGGCTTCAGCCAGTTGCTTGATTTCAGGCCGCTCGGCGCGGGTAGCGGCGACCTTCGCCATTTCGACCGCACCTTCATGGTGAGGAACCATCATGTCGATGAACTGCTGGTCGAAGGGCGCTTGGGCATCGGTCACACCGTGCCCCGCGGTGGCGTGATCCATGCCCTGGCTTGGGGCGCAGGCGGCCACGACGGTCAGCAGCAACACGATCGGCAGGTAACGCCAGTCAAAGCAACGAGTGGTTGCATACGTCATAGTTGTTTCTTTCGAAGTCGTAGGCTGTTCGTCACCACGAAGACAGAGCTGAAGGCCATCGCCGCCGCGGCCAGCATCGGCACCAGGAAGCCCAGGGCGGCCACCGGGATGAGGACAACGTTATAGGCGAAGGCCCAGAACAGGTTCTGCCTGATGGTGGTCATCGTCGCCTGGCTCAGCCGGATGGCGCGGGCCACCCCGCGCGGGTCGCCGCTGACCAGCGTCACGTCCGACGCCTCCATGGCAATATCCGTGCCGGTGCCGATGGCAAAGCCAACGGTGGCCTGGGCCAGCGCCGCCGCGTCGTTGATGCCGTCCCCTACCATACCTACCGCGCCGCCCTCCGCCTGCAGGGCCTTGACGGCCTCCACCTTCTGGTCAGGCAGGACCTCGGATAGCACGCGCTCGATGCCCGCCTGCGTGGCGATCGCCTGCGCCGTGCGCGGGTTGTCGCCGGTGATCATCACCACGTCCAGGCCTCGTTGTCTCAAGTCCGCCACGGCCTCGACTGCCTCCGGCTTCAGGGTGTCGGCCACGGCCAGAATGCCTGCGACCACCCCATCGATTGCCACAACCATCGCGGTCTTGCCATCGCTCTGCAAGCGTTCGGCCGTCTCCGTCATGTCGCCAGCCACCCCACGCTCCTGCATGAGGCGCGGCGTGCCTACCAGCACCTGCTGCGGTCCGACGCGGGCCTCCACGCCTCGCCCGGCGATAGCCTGGAACTCGTCCGGCTGCCCCAGGCCCAGCGCCCGCGCCTCGGCGGCGCGCACGATGGCCTGCCCCAGGGGATGCTCCGAGCCACGCTCGGTGGTGGCCGCCAGACGC
>JAHCIE010000425.1 GCA_026129385.1 Anaerolineae bacterium | reverse complement strand
CTCTACGACCACCCGGCCATCCTCGAATGCGCCATCATTGGCGTCCCCGACAGCTACCAGGGCGAGAGTGTCAAAGCTTTCGTCGTCGTGCGGGAAGGTCATCGCCTGACCGCCGACGACGTGATCGACTATTGCCGGACGCACCTCGCGCCCTTCAAATGCCCGCGTGTCGTCGAGTTTCGCGACAGCCTGCCCAAGAGCGCGGTAGGCAAAGTGCTGCGCACTGCGCTGCGCCAACAGGGTTAAGAGGAGGTCTTATGGTTTCTTTCGCAGCTACTGAAGAACAAGAAATGATCGTCGACTCGGTGCGCGACTTTGCCAGGGAGCAATTGCGCAACGTCATGCGCGAGGCCGACGACAGCGGCGACATCCCCGCCGACATCATCGAGACCGGCTGGGGTCTGGGCATCGTGCCCGCCCTCATCCCCGAGCAGTACGGCGGCTTCGCGGGCGAATATTCCGCTGTCACCGGCGCTCTGGTGGGCGAGGAACTGGCCTACGGTGACCTCGCTGGCGCCGTATATCTCCTGTCACCCCTATCCGTCGCCATTCCCATCCTGCTGGGCGGAACGGAGGAGCAGAAGCACGAGTACCTGCCACGCTTCGCCGCCGACACCTTCGTACCCGCTACGGCCGCCCTCATCGAGCCGCGCATCACCTACGACCCCATGGATATGTACACCACGGCCGTCAAGGATGGTGACGTGTATCTGCTCAACGGGGCGAAGGCCTACGTGCCCCTGGCCGCCAGCGCTGGCATGATGCTGGTGTGGGCCAAGGAGGGTGACACCACCCAGGGCTTCCTGGTGGACCTCGGTGCGGCGGGCATCACCATCGGCGAGCGCGAAAAGAATATGGGCATCAAGGGCCTGCCTACCTACAAGGTCAGATTCCAGGATGTCCACGTCAGCCCCAAGTGCAAGTTGGGCGGCGAAGCGGGCGTTGACTTTGAGACGATGCTCGACCATTCCCGCGTCGCCATGTCGGCCCTAGCCGTTGGGGTTGGCAAGGCCGCCCTGGAATACGCCATGACCTATGCCAAGGAGCGCGAGGCCTTCGGCGCGCCCATCGCTACCCGCCAGGCCATCGCCTTTATGCTGGCCGAAATGCAGACCGACCTCGACGGGGGCCGCCTGCTGGTCTGGGAGGCCGCCTGGCGGCTCGATCAGGGCCTGGAGGCGACCCGCGAGGCGCGGCTGGCGAAGACGTTCATGGACGACACGGCCCTCATGTGCGGCGACCGCTCGGTGCAGATTCTCGGCGGCCACGGCTACATCCGCGACCATCCGGTTGAGCTGTGGCTACGCAACGCCCGTGCCTTCGGGGTTCTCGACGGCCTGGCGATGGTGTGAGACGACCAAGGACCAATGACGAACGACGAAGAGCCTGACCTGTTGGTCCTTCGTCCTTCGTCCTTGGTCGGCTAGGGATAAAGTTCAACGCAGGACGAGGCACGAATAGGAGAGAAGGAGCACCCTGATGATTGACTTCAACCTCCCTGACCACGTTGCCCAGCAGGTCGCGATGGCGCAGATGGTGGCCGAGCACGTCATGCGCCCCAAGTCGCGCTTCTATGATGAGAGTGAGCACGATATTCCCTGGGAATTCGTGTATACCATGTGGCCGCAGATGGCCGACCAGGCCCGCCGCGACCTCGACGCCGCCTTGAAGCCCAAGGAGACCAACGGCAGCAGCGGCAACGGCGCTAAGCGTCCCCGCACCACCAACCTGCGTATGATTCACCTCATCGAGGCCCTGTCGTGGGGCGACGCGGGCATGTACCTGACCATGCCTAGCAGCCAGTTGGCGGGCGCGGCCATCCAGGCCGTTGGCACGCCAGAGCAGAAGGAGCGCTTCCTGCGCCGCTTCACCGGCGACACGCCAACCTGGGGCGCGATGTGCATGACCGAGCCGCAGGCCGGCTCAGACACGTCGGCCATCCGCACCACTGCCATCAAGGACGGCGACGAGTGGGTGCTCAACGGCACCAAGATCTTCGTCACCTCGGGCCACAAGGCCCTCAAGGACTCCAATGGCATCATCGTTGTGTGGGCTACCGTGGACCCGAAGGCGGGTCGTGCGGGCATGAAGCCCTTCGTGGTTGAGGCGGGCACGCCGGGCGTCGAGATCCTCAAGCTCGAGCATAAGCTGGGCATCCGCGCCAGCGACACGGCGATGATTGTCTTCGATAATGCCCGCATCCCGGCCGACCACATCCTGGGCAACCCGACAGTGCTCAACAGCAAGGACCACCCCGAGGGTTTCAAGGGCGCGATGAAGACCTTCGACGCCACCCGCCCCATCGTCGCCGCCAGCGCGTTGGGCATTGCCCGCGCCGCCATCGACTACACCAAGGACATCCTCAAGCGCGAGGAAGGCATCGAGATTCGCTACAATGTCCCCCGCCACAAGCTGACCGCCGCCGAGCGCGACGTCATCGACATGGAAGCGATGCACCGCGCCGCCTGGCTGCTGACGATGAAGGCGGCGTGGATGATGGACCAGGGCCTGCCGAACACCCTCGAGTCCTCCGAGTGCAAGGTCAAGGCGGGCGAGGCTGTCACCAAGATCACGCAGAAGGCAGTCGAGACCCTTGGCCCTATCGGCTACTCCCGCGACCACCTGGTCGAGAAGTGGATGCGCGACGCCAAGATCAACGACATCTTCGAAGGCACCGGCCAGATCAACCGCCTGGTCATCGCCCGCCGTATCCTGGGCTACACCAGCAAGGAACTACGCTAGGGCCGTTCGGGCGCAGCGAGGGCCACCGCCGAAGGTGTCCCCGCCGCAGGCGGCATGACAGCAACGAGGGCCATCCGTCAGGGATGGCCTTCGCTGCCAGTTATGGACTCACCGCCGCCCACGGAGTACACTTATCGGGGCAGGGTCTTCCTGCTCTCTTGGCGCCAATGCCCTATGATAAGCGAAGCACACTCATGGCCGTATCTCTGAAATCCCCCAAGGACATCGACCACATGCGCGAGGCGGGCCGCCTCGTCGCCGAGATCTACGCCCAACTGGATGAGGCCGTCAAGCCTGGCGTCGACCTGCGCGCGCTAGACAACCTCGTCGAGGCGTACATCCATGAGCGCGGCGCGCAGGGCCTGTACAAGGGCTATCGCGGCAGCGCAACCAGCCACCCGCCCTTCCCTGGCGTCATCTGCGCCTCGGTCAACAACGAAATCTGCCACGGTATCCCCGATGGCCGCGTCCTCAAGGCGGGTGACATCATCGGCATCGACATCGGCCTCAAGTATAAGGGCTGGTGCGGTGACGCCTGTGTCACCTACGCCGTGGGCGCTGTCTCGCCGCAAGCGCAGCGCTTGCTGGATGTCGCCCACATGGCGCTGGACATGGGGATTCGCGCGGCCCAGCCGGGCAACGACCTGAGCGCCATCGGCTACGCCATCCAGGGCTACGTGGATACGCTGGGCTGGTCCGTGGTGCGCGAGTGGGGCGGTCAGGGTATCGGCAAGAACCTCCACGAGACGCCTTCGGT
>JAHCIE010000424.1 GCA_026129385.1 Anaerolineae bacterium | reverse complement strand
ATTGGACCGCCACGCCAGCAGTAGGAGAATGAGGTACAGGCCTACCAGCACCCACAGGTTGCGGGCGAAGGCCACCGCCAGCAACATCGCCAGCGCACCCACGAGCTTCACCCGCGGGTCCAACGACTGGAGCAGGCCAGGCTGCCGCGCCGTCTCCTCGGCGAACAGCGTCTGCTCTAGCGCGCCCGTAACTCCCATCAGGCTGCGCTCGATGACTGATTGTGCCATGGACCTACGGCTTCTTAATACTGGCGGTTGCAGGCTCAGCCGTTGGCTTGCGCGCAATAGCCCGGCCCACCAACCACACCGCCAGCCCCACCAACGCACAGCCAATCAACGCCGATAGGATGTAGCTGACCGTGGGCGAGAGGCCCGCAATCTCGTACTCCGGCAAAGGCCCACTCCAGGTCGTTGTCGCCTCCATGCCCGCCGGTACGAAGCCGACCATCGCCTCAATCTCCTCGGTGGCCCACTCGCCCCAGGCTGCGCCGCCTGCCAGCAGCCCCAGGGGCGAGAGTACAATAAGCACTGCCAGCAGGATGGCCAGCGGCTGCCAGCGCGCGTTCGTCGCAGTCCCCACCTCCGGCGCCCCCAGGCTCAGCAACGCGGGGTTGGTGCGCTGCAGGAACCACACGATACCCGCCGACACCAGGCCCTCGATCACCGAGGCGACCAACATGTGCGGGATCAGCATGGCCGGTAGAGCGATGGTCAGGGGAAACGGGGCATACAGGGGCGTGCCGTCGGCGGCGCGGAAGAGAACCGGTTGCAGGCCGAACAGAATCCCCGCCAGCCCCGCGATCAAGCTCAAGGACGCCCAGCCCGCCACGAAAGCCGCCACCACCCGCCGCCCGCTCTGAATGGCCGACGCGCCAGCGAGCGCCTTGTAGATAAAGTAAGCAACGTGCGGCATGATAAGCGCCATAAGCAGCACGTTCGCGCCCCAGGCCAGGATGCCACCGTCGCCGAAGAACAGCGCCTGGATGAGCAAGGCGATAGACACGGCCAGGGCAGCGCCGGCCGGGCCAAGCACGATCGCCGCAATGGTGGCGCCGATGGCGTGCCCCGTCGTCCCACCAATCAACGGTACGTTGAACATCATAATGACGAAGACGAACGCCGAGAACAGGGCCACCAGTGGCACCATGCGCTGATTGAGCTGTCGGCTGAAGGTGCGAATGTCAAACGCCAGCCAGGCCAGCGCGATGACAAGTAGCCCAAGCGAGAACACCGGAGCCAGGTAGCCATCCGGGATGTGCATGTTCTGGTGGACCCAGTCCGCTAGAGGCGGCCGAATGCTGGCGAGCAACATAGCGCAAGCTCCTTCTGAAGATGAACGCGGTGAAGGATTGAGGGTGTGGATGAGGGGGCAGCTTCTTACCCTATCCGTCAATAGTGACGGATGGCAACGAGATGCAGATGCAAATACTTGCAAAATTGTACTCGCAGGAAACGCTGTGTCAAGGGACTCGCGCCACTCACATGGGTTTTCTTGTTGGCACGTCAGCTTTCGTCATGCCTGCGGGGGGCGTTGGTGCGACTGAGGCTGCTCGGAGGCCGTCGTTTCGGCTGTGCGCCGACCGCCGTAGACGCGCCCCTTCCAGCCGATGCCCTGCCCCAGCATGGCGCGTAGCCCCGAAGTCAATGCCACCAGACCAAAAGCCAGCACACTCAAGGGCTGCAATAGGCCGAACAACGCCGGCACATGAAACAGACGGTCCCAGCTCATCAGGCCCAGCGTTAGGAAGGCGTAGGAGTAGCCAGCCATGAGCATGTAGGCGTCGCCGCCAGGCTGGAGGCCCAGCGCGAACAGGGCAGGTGTGAGGGCGGCCAGGACCGCGCTCAGCATCACCAGCGCGCCCCGACCGGGGTCGAGGCTGAGGAACTGGAAACTGATGCGTCGAAAGCCGGCCCACACCTCGGCCCCCTCGCGGTAGGCGCTGGCGTGCACGAGCTGCGGCGCCCGCGCGATGGCGTACCGAATGCCCCGTCCTCGCATCAGGTGAGCAAGGCGCACATCGTCCACGACGCTGCGGCGCACAGCCTCATAGCCGCCCACCCGCTCGTAGGCGTCGCGGCGAATGAGCATGTACTGGCCACTAGCCAGAGTCGCCGCTGAGTGCGGATCGTTCACCCGCGCGCCGGGCACGCCCACATAGAACTGCTGATAGGTGAACGGCAACACCAGCCGCTCGGTGAAAGTCGTCAGCTCCTGGCTGGGCAGTACCGACAGGGCTTCGAGGCGGCGATCGGCCACGTACCCCATGGTGCTCGCCAGGGACAGGGGCGAGTGTTCCGTATCGGCGTCCGTGAACAGCAACCAGTCTCCCGTCGCAGCCAGCGCCCCCAGGTAGCAGGCGTAGGCCTTCCCGGTCCAGCCAGGCGGCGGGCCACCGCTCCGAATCAGGATAGCATCAAACTCGCCCGCGATGTAATGCGTCGCATCTGAGGAGTCGTCGTCGACAACGATAACCTCGTAGCTACCGTAATCCAGATTGATCAGAGAGGCGAGGAGCCGGCCGAGGATAGAGGCCTCATTACGAGCGGGGATGATGATGGAAACCCGGGGCATGCCCGTCCGCCGCGGAACCGTGGGTACCACAGGAAGGGCAGTGAAATGCCGCAGCGAGAGCACCGCGAAGACTGCCTGGGTAATAACGACCCCAATGCAGAGCCAGAAGAGCATGGTGAACTCCCCATCCTTCGGTGCGGCGAGTGACGGCTTAGGGAAATTATAGCCAGGGCAAGGGGTCACGCCTAATGCCTAATGGGCCAATTTGCCCCGTCACGCAAAGTCGCAGCAAGGAGCCAGGGGGCACTCGGTACAGCGCGGGGCATCCCGGCGGCACACCTCGCGGCTCAGGCCGTGCAGGCGGGTGTGCAGTAGGCGCACCGCGGCCGTATCATCGCCCAGCGCGCCCTCGAGAGCTGCATGGGATTGGACGGGAGTAAGCCCCGGGGGGACCAGGCCAAGCCGCGTCACGCAACGATGCACGTGATCGTCCACCGGCAGGACCGGGCGGCCAAGCCCGAACAGCAGGACACACGCGGCTGTCTTAGGCCCAACGCCAGGCAGAGCCGCCAGCCAGCGGCGAGCGTCGGCCAGCGGCGCGGTGGCCAGGGGAGCGAGAGTCACCTGACCACCGTTTGCCTCGGCCAGGCCATTCAGCGCCAGGTGAATACGGTGCGCCTTGACGCGGGCCAGCCCACTGGACCAGATGACTTCGGCCACGAGCGATTCCGGCGCGGCCCTCAGCGCGTCCCAGGTGGGGAAGGCAGCGCGTAGTGCGGCGTGCGCTGCCGCGCTATCGCGGGTATGCTGCGACAGGATGGTTCCAACCAGCTCGTCTACAGGGTCGCCAGGCAATCCGATGACCTGGTCCCCCTCGGGGGCCGGATCTTCGTCGCCCAGCGCGGCTAAGACAGCGCGCAGCTTGTCACGAGGAACAACGATCACGCGCTGCGGTCGACGGCAACGTGCGCCAGGCGCTCAAGGGCATGGCGGGCGAC
>JAHCIE010000423.1 GCA_026129385.1 Anaerolineae bacterium | reverse complement strand
GTCTATTGAATGTCAAGGCCACACGCGGGCACGTCTCACAGGCGCGATGAGCGCGCTGTATGACCTGGCTCCGTTTGTGGCCCTTTGTTGTGGTCGCGCGCCCATGACCAGGAGGCGTAGCATGAGCACCAAGTTTGTTTTTGTCACGGGCGGTGTCGTCAGTTCGCTGGGCAAGGGCATCACGGCCGCCGCCCTGGGGCGATTGTTGAAGGCGCGCGGCCTGCACGTTGCCATCCAGAAGCTGGACCCTTACATCAACGTGGATCCGGGGACCATGAGCCCCTACGAGCATGGCGAGGTATTCGTCCTCGAAGATGGGGCGGAGACGGACCTGGACCTGGGTCACTACGAGCGTTTCGTCGACGAGAACCTGACGCGCGCCAGCAACGCCACAACGGGGCAGATCTACTCCGAGGTCATCGCCAAGGAGCGGCGCGGCGACTATCTGGGCAAGACGATTCAGACCATCCCCCACATCACCAATGAGATCAAGCGCCGCATTCGCCTGGCTTCGCGGTCGGGCGACCTGGACGTGCTGATTGTCGAGATCGGTGGCACGGTCGGCGACATCGAGAGCCTGCCTTTCCTGGAAGCGATTCGCCAGATGCGCAAGGACGTGGGCCGCCACAACGTCCTGTATATTCATGTCACGCTGCTGCCCCACATCGGGGCGACCGGCGAGCTCAAGACCAAGCCCACCCAGCACAGCGTCAAGGAACTGCGCGGCATCGGCATCCAGCCCGATATCATTGTTACCCGCTCCGACCACCCGGTGACCGACGATGTGCGCGCCAAAATTGCCCTGTTCACGGACGTCGACGTCGCGGGGGTGATACCACTGGTGACGGCGGATACTATCTACGCCGTGCCGCTGGAGCTGGAGGCGGCCGGCCTGGGTGACCATGTGGTGCGCGATTTGGGCCTGCCCGCCAACGCCCCCGACCTGGCCGAGTGGCGGCGACTGGTGGACGCCATTCGCCGCCCCAAGCCGAGCGTGAGGGTCGCTGTCGTCGGCAAGTACGTTGAGTTGCACGACGCCTACCTGAGCGTCAAGGAGGCGTTGCAGCATGCGGGCGTCGCCCACGGCCTGGATGTGGACATTGACTGGGTAGACAGCGAGGAACTGGAGAAGGAAGACGTTATCGAGCGCTTGAGCCAGGCCGACGGGATCGTGGTGCCGGGCGGCTTCGGCCATCGGGGCATCGAGGGCAAGATCGCGGCGGCGCGCTTCGCTCGCGAGAACAAGGTTCCCTATTTTGGCCTGTGCCTCGGGATGCAGATTATGGTCATCGAGTTGAGCCGCTATGCCCTGGGCAACGAGACTGCCAACAGCACCGAGTTCCACGAGGCGACCAGGTACCCGGTCATCGACCTGCTGCCGGAGCAGCGCAGCATTACTGACATGGGTGGCACGATGCGGCTGGGCGCGGAGACGAGCTGCGTCTTGCCCGACACGCGCGCCTACGCGGCGTATGGCACGGCCACCATCAGCGAGCGGCGGCGGCATCGCTTCGAGGTCAACAACGTCTACCTGCCAACCCTCCAGGGGGCGGGGCTGATCGTCAGCGGCACGAGCGCCGACGGGGCGCTGGTGGACATCTCGGAGATGCGCGACCACCCCTGGATGCTCGGCACGCAGTATCATCCCGAATTCAAGTCGCGCCCCAACCGCCCCCATCCGCTATTCCTGGCCTTCATCGGCGCGGTCAAGGCGCGTGTGGATGCCACACTTGCCCAGCCGCTTCCGCAGGGCATGGAAGCTGTCGCAGAGGTGGGGGACTAGAGATCAGGGATGAGAGATTGGGGATTGGCGATTAGGGATGGCGATGTAGGGGCAGCGAGACCCTGCCCTACGGGGCGCAGCGGATGGACCCATCCGCCGCGACGCTTGCCCCAACGGCTCGCGCGGGATGGCCACATCCGCGCTCTTGGTGGGCGTTACCCCAGGTCTAGCACGAGGCGCAGGCCGTCTTCGACCTGCGCCAACGTTTGCCTACCCAGTGTCCCCGCCCGCTCGGTGAGGTGGCGGCGGTTGAGGGTGATGACCTGCGAGACATTGACCACCGAGTCGCGGGGGAGGCCCGCCTCGGCCGCCCCAACCAGGACGTTGCCCGGCGCGTCAGCCAGGCGCAGATTCGTCGTCAGGGCGACGGCCACGACGGTCTGAATGCGACTGCGGTTGAAGGCATCGGACTGGACGATGAGGACGGGGCGGCGATAGCCCGGCTCGGCCCCTTGCGGCTCGTCCAGGTCGGCCCACCAGATTTCGCCGCGCTGCATCACCACTCGTCCCGCGATAGCGACTGCCGTTGCCGATGATCCAGGCCGGGGTCCAGCGCGCTAGCCTGGTCGGCGTACACCGTATCGAGCCGCGCCGTGACGTCGCCAAGACGCTGCTCGCTGAGGTACTCGCGGAGGGCCGTGGCGTACAACTCACTGCGCGACATGCCCAACTCGCGGGCGACACGCTCAGCGCGCTCGAACAGGTCGTCAGGAACAGAGATAGCTGTCTTCATGAGGAGAGTATAACTCCAGTTATACCGAGCGTCAAGGTCGGAGGGCGAAGGACCAACGACGAAGGACCAAAGGGGTAGCTTGTTGGTCCTTTGTCCTTTGTCCTCGGTCCTCTTCGGTCGTTGGTCCTGTGTCTTTGGTCGTCGCGGCTTTGTGTGCTACAATAGCGCGATGAAGGAGGCTTCATGGCGCTTCGCGACTATATGCGCATTCTCCTGCGGCGCGGCTGGATCATTGTCTTGCTGGCGGTCGTCGCCGCGCTGAGCGCGTTCGTGTTCAGCCGCTACCTGGTGAAGCCTGAATACCGTTCCGAGGTGCTGCTGAGCGTCCTGCCGACCCGACCCGCCGACTGGGGTTCGGGCCAGGGCGCGAAGGGCATGCTGAACAACTTCGCCGAGCAGATTCGCCAGAATGATGACGTGGCCGCTCGCGTGGCGGACGTCCTCAAGCTGGACCTGCCGCCGGACGACCTGAAGGGTCGCATCCAGGTCGATCCGGACGAGTTGAACCTGACACTGCGCATCCGCGCCACCGACGCCGACCCCATCATCGCCAAGCAGATTGCCCAGGCCTTTGCGCAGACCTTCGTGGAATTTCGGGACTCGGAGAACCAGAAGGTGGATCAGCGCGACCGCATCCTGGCATCCATCACCCGTAACGCCCGCGACGGCGACCGCTTCAAGCCGCAGACCCGCGTCAACCTGTTGGCCGGGGCGGCTCTCGGCGCGCTGCTGGGCCTGATCATTGTCTTCGGCCTGGAGTACGCGGCGGCGGGCACGGTGCGTGGGGCGGAGGACGTGGAGAAGTACCTGGGCACGAATGTGTTGGGCGTGATCCCGGCCGGCGCGAACGGCCCCGGTCGCCGTCCCGCCCCGACGCAGCGCACCGAGGCGGAACGGCGCGCCTCACCGGCGAAGTAGACCTGACGATGGAATTGTCAGGCTAGAATGGCAAGCCTGCTTCTAGCAGGCTTAGGAAGTAGGAAGCGCGGACTGTGGCGTCGC
>JAHCIE010000422.1 GCA_026129385.1 Anaerolineae bacterium | reverse complement strand
TGTGGATGCCCGACGCCGCGACACTGGCGCGCATTCGTACCTACATCGCCCAGCGACCCGGCGCCCTGGACGCCGTGCTGGAGGACGCGACCTTCGCCCATCGCTTCGGCGACTTCGACGGCCCACGCCTGCAACGCCCGCCGCGCGGCTTCGATGAGACGACGCCTCACCTGACGCATGTCAAGCTGAAGAGTTTCACGGTTGGGCAGGCGGTGGAGGTCAAGACATTGAGCGAGGATGAGGCTGCGCCGTTCATCATCGGCGCATTCCGCGCTATGTACCCCGGCATCCAGTGGTTGCGCGACGCCGCGCGCGCTCCGGTTGCGACGGCGTGACAGGCGTGGGGAATGGTTGCCAGGCCGCGCACGCTCACGCCCGACGCCGGCATCACGTCCTCGCCTGGCAGGGCAGTTGCTGAATCTCGTTGCACATCACTGGCTCGACCGGGGGCAGGCCCAGGAGGGGGGAGCATGTCCACTCACAAGCGTCAATCTAATCTGTTTCTCGAGTCCACGGCGGCGGTGGTGGCCGCGATTGTGGGGTTGCTGCTGATCAGTGTGCTACGCCTGGCGTTGGGGTGGCCGTGGTATTGGGCGTGGCTGGTGGGGCTGGGAACGGCCACCTTTGGCTTGTTCGGCTGGGACAAGATGCGCGCCCAGGCGGGCCAGTGGCGGGTGCCGGAACTCGTGCTACTCGGCTTCATGGTGGCTGGCGGCTGCTTTGGGGGCGCGTTGGGGATGGCCGTTTTCAAACACAAGACGCGCCACACCCGATTCCTTGTTACGGCCATCATCGCTGGCGTGGCGTGGGCCGCGTTGGGTTTCTTGTTCGCATAGGTATTTGAGTAGGCAGCGCATGAGCGACTTAGCAAGCCCAGCCATCCGTCACAGCGTGGATGAGACGATGGCGCGTTACCACGTACCGGGCCTGGCGTTGGCCGTCATACGTGGCGGCGAGCCGGCCGCGACGCTGCTGGTGGGACACGATGCTGATGGGACGGCCATCACGCGCGGCAGCCTCTTCCCCGTCGCGTCCATCACCAAGTTGGCCACGGCGCTGGCCGTCCTGCGCCTCAAGGACCGGGGCGCGCTCATGCTCGACGCGCCCCTTTCCCGCTACCTGCCCGACGCGGAGGCGGCCCAGGACGGCGTGACGCTACGCGCCCTCTTGTGCCACACGGCCGGGCTGCCGGTGGATGTTGCGCCCCACGCCGCACCCTACGCGCTGGGCCTCGACTGGCCGACACTGGCCCGGGTCTGCCTGGCGACCCCTCTGAGCGAGATGCCGGGCACGGTTGTCGCCTATAGCAATGTTGGCTATGGCCTGCTGGCCCTCGCTGTGGAGCGGGAGATGGGGCTGCCCTTCCCCACCGCCCTACGCCAGCTGGTCCTCGACCCGCTGGGGATTGAGGCTTATCTGGGCGACGAGCCGCCTCGCCCACCGGCGCGCGTCGCCGATGTGCGCGGCCGCCATCGCGGCACGGAGCGGGAACCCTTCAACTCCTGGTTCTGGCGTTCGCTGGCGCTGCCCTGGGCTGGCCTGGTTACAACAGTGGACGGCGCGCTGGCTCTGCTGCGCGCCTTTCAGGGTGTGCCGAGCGGCTTCCTGGCCCCGGCTACCTGCGCGGATGCCGTGCGGAATCAGGTTGGCGACCTACGTGGTGAGTCGGGCGTGCTGCGCTGGGACTGGAGTCCGTGGGGTCTGGGGCCAGAACTGCGCGACGGCAAGACCCCCCACTGGGCGCCCAGCGAGGCTGGTCCCGAGTCCTACGGGCACGCGGGGGCGTCGGGGTGTGTCGCCTGGGCCTCGCCCGGCCACGATGTTGTGTACGCTTTCCTGGGCGCACGGGTGGCTGATGGCGGCTGGATGGTGCGTGGCGGACCCGCCATAGGGGCGGCTATCGTCGCCGAGGGCGCGGCATGATTTGACCCTGACTCCCGGTGGGGCTATAATTCGTTGACTTTGGGTTGTGGTGGACCCTATCGCACTCGCCGCCGCCATCCGCGAGCCGGGCCTGGTCCGGTGTGTCTATGGCGGCGTTCGTGTGTATCCACCTCGGAGCCGTCAGGAGGAGTAGCCCCGCAATGAGCAGTAATGGCCGATTTTGGGCGACGGTTGTCTTCATCGGGATTATCACGCTGATCGCTATCTGGATTGACCTGCCCGGCAACCGCCAGTTCCAGTTCCAGGTCGGGCCGTTTGCCCTCCCCTCACGGGAGATCAAGGTCTTCGAGGGATTGGACCTCCAGGGTGGTCTGCAAGTGCTGCTTCAGGCCAAGACACCCGATGGCACGCCGCCCGCCAAAGAGGACCTGGAAGCCACGCGCTTCATCATCGAGAATCGTGTCAATGGCCTGGGCGTGTCCGAGCCAGTGATTCAGATTCAGGGCAACGACAAGATCGTCGTCGAGCTACCCGGCCTCAGTGATCCGGATGCGGCGATCGCCGCTTTCGGGCAGACGGGTCGTCTCGAGTTCGTCGACGCGGGCGACACGATCCTGCCGCCTGGCACGAAGGTAAGCACGACGTATCCCAACCTCTGGCAGGCAGGGCAGGAGCAGCCAGCCGCCGGGGCCGACGGTCAGCCAACCTTCGCTACCGTCATTGCCGGTGAGCATCTGCGCTCCGCTGAGATGCAGTTCGACTCGCGCACTCGCGCCCCAATCGTGACGTTCCAGACGTCGCCGGAGGGCGCGCGCCGCCTGTCGGAGTATACAGCCAAGAATATCGGCAAGATCATGCCCATCGTGTTGGATGGAGCGGTCATCTCATCGCCGCGCGTCAACGCCGTTATCAGCGACGCCGGCCAGATCGAGGGTAACTTTACTCAGCAAGAGGCCAGCGCCCTGGCGCTCCAGCTCAAGTACGGCGCGCTGAAGGTTCCCCTCGACGTGGTCAATACTCGCACCGTTGGCCCGACGTTGGGCCAGGATTCGGTGCGCCGTAGCATCCTGGCGGGTATTGTCGGCCTGACGGCAGTCGCCCTGTTCATGATCATCTACTATCGCCTGCCTGGCGTCCTGGCTACCGTGGCCCTGCTCATCTATGGGTTGATCACGCTGGCCTTGTTCAAGGTCATCCCCGTGACGCTCACGTTGCCGGGTATTGCCGGTTTCGTGTTATCCATCGGTATGGCGGTTGACGCCAACATCCTGATATTCGAGCGCATGCGAGAAGAGCTGCGCGGCGGCCGCCCGCTACGGGTTGCCGTCGAGACGGGCTTCCAGCGCGCCTGGCCGTCCATCCGCGACTCCAACATCTCGACGCTGATCACGTGCGTTATCCTGTTCTGGTTTGGTTCGCAGTTCGGCGCGAGTGTCGTGAAGGGCTTCGCGGTCACCCTGTCCCTCGGTGTGCTGGTCAGCATGTTCACGGCGATTGTCGTGACCCGTACGCTACTGCGTTTGACCCGCCGCCTGTGGGACCTCGACGAGTCGACAGCGGCGGCCAGCGGCCACCTCCATACCCTGTTCGGGTACTAACACTCAGGAGAGGAAGCCGTGTTCAACATCGTTGGCAAGCGTT
>JAHCIE010000421.1 GCA_026129385.1 Anaerolineae bacterium | reverse complement strand
CTCGGTGGAGTTGAGGCTTGGTACCAGCAGAGCATCCAGCGCGCCCAGGTAGGCCGGCATCTCGCGCGTCGGGTGCAGCGTCCCCAGGAATTCCCAGTGATCGCCGAGGGCGGCGATGCGAGGGGCCAGCCGCTCCCAATATAGCTCTTCGCCGACGATGCCCTGGTAAGGACCGGCGAAGAACGCCTTCAGGTTCGGGAAGCGTTGCAGCAGAGTGGGCATGGCGTCCAGCAGGACTTCGATGCCTTTCTCGGCGGCGAAACGCGCCGCGAAGCCGACACTGGGCCGACCATCGAGGTGATGGGCGGCGCGGAAGGCGGCGACATCGGCGGGTCTCGGCTGTGGCATGACCACAGGGGGCGGAATGACGACAATCTTCTGCTTGAACCGGCTCAGGAGGCGCGAGTGGTCGGCGTAATCCTGGGTATAGGCGATAATCTTGTCGGCCCAGTGGGCGGCCAGATAGTTAGCGCCGAAGGTCACCTCATCCACGACGCGGTTGAAACCGCCCGGCGGTAGCTGCAAGTCGCAGTGATAGGTCAGGACGGTTGGTTTCTTGAATAGCCGCCCGCGCAACGTCAGCCCCCAGGCGTCGAACTGGGGCAGATGCACGCTCAGTACGTCGTGTTCGCGCACGTAGCGCGTCGCGTACTGGCCATAGGTCGGCATGATGACACCTTTGCTGACGCGGAAGGCCACCGGCACCCGCACGACCCGCACGCCCTCGATCGTCTCTTGCTTGGGTAGCGAGGCATCGTAGTGGGAGGTCAGTACTGTGACCGCGTGGCCGCGCTCGGCCAGCACCCGCGCCAGCCGTTCGACGTAGATGGTCAGCCCGCTCACATGCGGGCGATAGTAGGTCAGGGCGAGTAGTACCTTCATGCATCCTCAAACAGCGTGCGATTCTGCCGCACCCAGTCGGCCAGGCGTGTAATACCTTCCTCGACCCCCACCTGGGGCTGCCAGCCAAAATCATGACGCGCCCGGCTGATGTCGCAGAAGAAGACCGGCTGGTCGCCCGGTCGCCACTCGGCGTGGGGCGCGTCGGCGATAGGCTGGCCCAGCGCGCGCCCCAGGATGGGCCGAAACTCTGCCCACACCGACATGGTCCGCTCCGCGCCGCCGCCTATGTTATACACCTGTCCGGCTGTGGTGTCTATTTTGTCAACGGCCATCTTGTAAGCAGCAATCAGGTCGTCGATGTACAGCAGGTCACGCACCTGTTTGCCGTCGCCATAGATGGTGATCGGGCGGCCGAGGGTGGTGGCGATGATGAACCAGGCCACCCAGCCCTGGTCCTCGACACCCATCTGGCGTGGGCCGTAGATGCAACTCTGACGAAAGACGACGGTGGGCAGCCCGTAGATACGGTGATAGTCGCGCACGTATTGGTCGGCAGATCCCTTGCTACACCCGTAGGGACTATGGAAATCCAGCGGCTGTTGCTCGGTCGCCCCACCGGGTAGGTCGCGGTAAGTGTAGCGTGTCGGCAGCTCGACGACCGCCACATCCTCCATCCCGCCGTAGACCTTGTTGGTGGACGAGAAAACGACTATCGGGTCATCGCCGTATAGCCGCGCCGCTTCCAGAACGTTGAATGTGCCCAGGGCGTTGGCCTCGAAATCCTCGCGCGGCTTCGTAACGGACGTGGTAACCGCCGTCTGCCCCGCCAGGTGATACACGACCTCGATGCTGGCCATCGCCTGGTTGATGGCCTCCGAACCGCGGATATCGCCCTCGATGAACTCGAACGCGCGTCCATGTCGCTCGCGCAGCCAGGCCAGGTTCTGCGGCGTCCCCCGCCGCGACAGGTTGTCGAAGACGGCGACATGGTGGCCGTGACCGACCAGGTCATCGACCAGGTTACAGCCAATGAAGCCCGCGCCACCTGTCACCAGAATTCGTCGCGGTGTATCTAGCGTCGTCATATCTGTCGCCCTTGTTCAAGATACCGAGGGCAGGCACGGGAGCCTGCCCCTACACCCATCGCCGTTGCTACCCCGCTGCTTGCTCGTAGTCGGCGGCGGCCGTTCCTGACCCGGTGATCTGGCTAAGGTTTAGTCCCTCGCGCCACAGGTAGAACGCGCCGATGAGAATGAGCAGGCCGAAATTAGCTGCGTGGGCTACCAGGGCGTAGGCCAGCGCCTCGGTCTGCGGGACGCCGAATGCCCCCAAGGCCAGGACGACACCGGCATGATAGACGCCGACGTAGCCCGGCGACGACGGCACTGTTGCCCCCAGCGCCACCACCACCTGGACGAAGGTGGCCGCCACCAGCGCGCCGCCCAGGGAACCGAACTGGTCCTGAAGCCCAAACGCGCGCATCACCAGATAGTTGTACAGGACGCCGCCCAGGCCCCAAATGACCAGCGACCACAGTCCCGCAACAGCCAGGTGACGGGGGGCATGCAGAATCTGCAAGCCGTCGATCAGACCCTCGACGCGGTTCGTCCACACGTCGCCGTTGATGCGGGGGATACGGCCCAACCCCCACGCGATGTAGGTCATGGCGCGCTGACGTTGCCAGACAATGGCCCACAGGGCGCCGATCAGGACCAGGAAGACGATCACCACCGTCGCGGCGGAACGCTGGAGCAGCGGGGTCAGGCTGACAAAGGGCAGCACCAGCACCAGCATCGCGACGATGGCGAACACATCCAGGGCCCGTTCAACCACGATGGTGGATAGAGCCTGTGCCACGCGCGGCCCCTGACCGTCGCCGATGAGGACAGCGCGCACGATATCGCCGACGCGAGCCGGCAGGATGGTGTTGACCAGGTAGCCGATGCTGAGCGAGGAAAACAGGCGGCTCAAAGGTGGCGCGGGAGATGGATAGAAGAGGAGGCCCCAACGATAGGCGCGCGCCACCTGGGCGAGGAGAATCACGGCCATGGCGGGTATGAGGGCCAGGTAGTTCGCCTGGGTCAGCGCCGACCAGAGTAGATTGAACTCGATGCCTCGAAAGGCGATGTACAGGGCAACCAGGCTGATGACCAGCCCCAACCAGAAACGACGATTGCGCATGATGTCCCGGAACAGTCGGTTTCGGGACGGGATTCGCCCCACGACAGGTTATTATACCACTACCACCCGACAAACGCCTAGCCCATTATTGCGGCGGCAGGGGCGTGGCGGCCGGCCGCGCCATGGACACGGCGGTCGGGGGCGTAGCCAGACTGATGGTCGGCGAGGGCGTTGCCGAGGGCAGCGCGGCGATGGCGGTAGCGGTCTGCGCCGCGACCTGGGCGTCATTGGCGCCGAAGGGGGCGCGCCCCAGCAGCCCCACCATGATCAGTAGCGCCGCCGCCACGGCCCACCCCGTCAGCGCCGGCGGCAGAGCCACGAAGCGCAGCGGCTCGCCGCGTCGTTTTGCCTGACGTCGGGGCGCGGGACGGGGCGCGAGTGCGGCGACCGCTGCTTCTGTCGCGGCGGCGATTGCCGCTGCACGCGGCGTGGCTCGCAGCGCGCGCGCCGCCAACGCCTTGCGCAAAGCTGCGTCCACGCTCGGCGGGGCGAGCGCCATCGCCT
>JAHCIE010000420.1 GCA_026129385.1 Anaerolineae bacterium | reverse complement strand
GCCCAGACTATTCTCATTCCGGAGAGCCTTGTGCCGCCCATTGTTCGCATTACCCACATCGGCCACCACGTCGGCGAGACCGTCACCCTCCACGGCTGGGTCTACAACCGTACCGACAAGGGCCGCCTCCAGTTCGTCCAGGTCCGCGACGGCAGCGGCGTGATTCAGGCCGTCGCCTTCAAGAAGAACCTCGCGGAGGATGCCTTCGAGGCCGCCCGCCACGTCACACAAGAGTCGTCGGTCATCGTCACCGGCACGGTGCGCGAGGACCCGCGCTCGCCCAGCGGCTACGAGATGGACGTCACCGACTTTGTGGTCGTTCAGACCGCCCAGGACTACCCCATCAGCCCCAAGGAGCACGGCGTCGGCTTCCTGATGGAGAATCGCCACCTGTGGCTACGCTCCGCGCGCCAGACGGCCATCATCCGCATCCGCGGCACGATCATTCGCGCCATCCGCAACTGGCTCGACGACCACGACTTCCTGCTCGTCGATACGCCCATCCTGACGCCGGCCGCCGTCGAGGGCACGACAACCCTGTTCGAGACCGACTACTTCGGCGAGCCGGCCTACCTGACTCAAAGTGGTCAGCTCTACAATGAGGCCAATATCTTTGCCTTCGGCAAGGTGTACTGCTTTGGCCCCACCTTCCGCGCCGAGAAGTCGAAGACCCGCCGCCACCTGACCGAGTTCTGGATGGTCGAGCCGGAGATGGCCTTTGCTACCCTCGAAGACTACATGGATGTCGCCGAGCAGATGGTCAGCTACGTGGCCCAGCAGGTGTTAGCCAATCACCGCGCCGAGCTGGTCGACATCCTGGAGCGCGATGTCACGCGCCTGGAGAGCATCGTCCCGCCCTTCCCGCGTCTCAGCTACGACGACGCGGTGACGTTCTTGCAGACCAACGGCTTCCCCGACTTCCCCTGGGGCGAGGACTTCGGCGCGCCCCACGAGACGACCATCTCCAACCAGTACGACCGTCCGGTCTTCGTCTATCACTATCCGACCCAGTGTAAGGCCTTCTACATGGAGCCGGTCGAGGGGCGGCCGGAGGTGTGCCGCTCGGCCGACCTACTGGCCCCCGAGGGCTACGGCGAGATCATCGGCGGCGGCCAGCGCATGAGCAGCCTCGAACTGCTAGAGCAGCGCCTCGAAGAGCACAAGCTGCCCCGCGAGGCCTACGAGTGGTATCTCGACCTGCGCAAGTACGGCTCCGTCCCCCATGCCGGCTTCGGCCTCGGCATCGAGCGCACCGTCGCCTGGCTGTGCGGCCTCGAGCACGTCCGCGAGACGATCCCCTATCCGCGCATGCTCGAGAAGATCTACCCGTAGAGATGAGGGATTGGAGATTAGAGACTGCCCCAATCTCCAATCCCTGATCTCCAATCTCCCTTATGCGTATTCTGGCCTTCGGCACCTACGACCCCGCCTACAGCCGCAACCGGACCCTCCTCGACGGGCTGCGCGCCAGCGGGGTCGATGTTGTCGAGTGCCAGGTCCCCCTGTGGGCGGGAACCGATGACAAGGTAGCTGCCGTGCGCGGCGGCGCGCTGACGCCTGCCTTCGCCCGCCGCTTGCTGGCGGCCAACGCCGCCCTCGTCCGCGCCCACGCCCAGGTCCCCGACTACGACGCGATGCTCACCCTGTACGGCAGCCTGCTGGATGTCTACCTCGGTCGCGCCCTGAGTCGCGCCCGCCGCCGCCCCCTCGTATTCGACGTGTTCATGTCGGCGTGGGTCATCGCCAAGGAGCGCGGCCTGTTCACGCCCGGCGACAGCCGCGACCGCCTGCTGCGCCTGGTCGAGGGCAGCGCCCTGCGCCTGGCCGACGCCCTGTGGACCGACACCCGCCAGTACGTCGCCGTCCACCAGCGGCTGTACGGCGTCGCGCCCGACAAGTTCCGCCTCATCCCCACCGGCTCCGACTCGCGCTTCTTCTACCCGGCCCCCGACTACCTTCGCCACGCGGCGACCCAGCGGCCCGCCTTCCGCGTCGTCTACCACGGCCTGTACATCCCGCTCCACGGCACGCGCTGGATGGTCGAGGCCGCCCACCGCCTGCGCGGCCACGCCGACATCCACTTCACCTTCATCGGGGACGGCCACGCCCGCGCCGAGACCGAGGCCCTGGCCCGCCACCTGGCGCTGCCCAACGTCGCGTTCCTGGGTCGCCTGCCCCGCGAAGCCCTGCGCGACCACCTGAGCGACGCCGACGTCGTGCTGGGCGTGTTCGGCGGCCAGCTCCAGGGCCAGATCACCGTGCCCAACAAGATCTACGAGGGCCTGGCGATGGGCAAGCCGGTCATCACCGCCCACACCCCGGCCGCCGCCGACGCCTTCCGCCACGGCCAACACGTCCTGTTCGTGCCCGTCGCCGACCCGGCCGCCCTCGCCGATGCCATCCTGGCTCTGCGCGCCAACCCGCCCCTGTGCGCGGCCCTCGCCCACGGCGGCCACCGCCTGTTCGCCGACCGCTACGACTACCCCCACCTGGGCGCGCTGGCTCGCGGCTACCTGGAAGAGTTGCTCGGCAACCCTCGGCTATGAAACTCTCAGTAGTAATCCCTAATCTCCATTCCCCCACCCTCGACGCAGTGCTGGCAGCCCTGGCCGCGCAATCGTGGCCCCGCGACCGCTGCGACGTGACGGTCGTCGGCCTCGACGGATACGGTCACACGGCGCGCTTCCCCTTCGCCCGCCTCCTCGACACGGGCGTGCCGACGCCGCCCGCCCGCGCCCGCAACCTGGGCATCCGGGCCACCGACGGCGAGGTCATCGTCTTCCTCGACGCCGACGCCGTGCCGCACCCCGACTGGCTGGCGCGCTACGCCGCCTGGTTCGCCGCCCCCGACGTGGCCGTGGTCGGCGGCGGCATTACCTTCGCCTGGGACGCCCCGTATTGGAGCGTCGCCGAGAACGTCAGCGTCTTCTACCCGACGGTCGTCAGCGCCCCGCGTGGCGTGCGGCCCAATCTGCCGACGATGAATCTGGCGGTACGCCGCGCCGCCTTCGACCGTGTCGGCCTCTTCGACGAGCGTTACCCCAAGGCGGCGGGCGAGGACACCGACCTGTCGCTCCGCCTGCGCCAGGCGGGCTACACCCTCCACTTCGACCCCCGCATCGCCGTCGAGCACCGCCAGCCGCGCGCCTCCGCCCCGGCTGTCCTGCGCAAGGCCCAGGTCCTCGGCTACTACTCCCCCAGGGTGGACCCCCGCTACGCCGCGACCGAAGGCTTCCCGCCGCCGCTACGCCATCCCTGGGCGCTGCGCCTGGCGTCGCCCGCCGTCGCCGCCGCCGTGGCGACGCGCATCTACCGCGACAACCCGCCGCTGCGCCGCCGCCTCGTCTGGCCCGCCGTCTACCTGCACAAGCTCGCCTGGTGCTGGGGGGCCGCCCGCCGCCTGGCGGACGACAACGGGTGAGGACGACAACGGGGTAGACAGATGAGGTCTGTCTACCCCGCTCCGCGCATACTTCCACTGCGCGATCAGGTCACAAGCCGGTCTATCGTCGGCGCGAACTTCTGCCAA
>JAHCIE010000042.1 GCA_026129385.1 Anaerolineae bacterium | reverse complement strand
GGGCGACCGCTACGAGGGGGACGAGGGAGTAACAATGGTGGACCTGGTCCGGGGCTAGGCGCGAATTGTGCTATAATTAGGCGGCGTGTCCAGCGAGGACACGCCGCGTCTTTTCTTGTGTGCAATTCATGCCCCTATCACGTGTGCAGCCGGCGTGGCGGCCGACCCTCCTGGCCCTGCTATTTCTGGCGGGCATCGCCCTGGCGACGACATGGTGGCACCGACAACTGGCGGCGAGCCTGCGCGACTATCGCGCGCCAGGCCCGACCCTGGCCGTGCGACCCCTCGACCGGCCGGGGGCGGCGCCCGGCGAGGGCAGCGCCGCTCTCACTAGCCCACCAGTGGCCCAGCAAGTCATCCTCATCGTTGCCAGCGGGCTGCGCGCCGACGCGGCACGCCGTCTGCCGACGCTGGCCGATCTGGCGGGGCGCGGGGCGCGGGGCGAGGTTATGGCGACCGAGCCTGGTAGCCTGGCAGCCACCTGGGGCGCGCTGCTGACGGGCGCGCCGCCAGAGTGGAGTGGCGCGGCCCTGGCGGACTCCCCCGGCAGCGAGGCGCATCCGCTGGCGGCCGTGACGCTCCTGGCGGCGGCGCGGCGCGCCGGACTGCGAGCGGCGATATTCGGGCAGGGGCCGTGGTCGAGCGTCCTGGCTGGCGAGTCGATCCAGGGTGGCGCGCCGACCTCCTACAACGTAGCTGCCGTCGCCGACCAGGCGACCACCCAGGCGGCCCGCGAGGCTCTGAGCCGCGCCGACGTGGGCCTGGCTGTTGTCGGCTATGGGCACGTTGCCCAGGCTGCGGCGGCTTTCGGGCCGCGGAGCGCGGAGTACGACAGGGCCGCGCAGACCGTGGATGGTCAGGTCCAGGACTTACTGCGCGGGTTGGACCTGCGCCGGAGCGTGGTCATTGTCACGGGCGACCGTGGCCTGACCGACGCGCCGGAGGGTGAGGACGCCGCGCATGCCCCGTTCGTCATGCTTGGCGGGGCCGTACGATCGGGGGACTTTGGCCGGATGCCGCAGCTCGATATCGCCCCGACGGCGGCGGCGCTGCTGGGTCTGGGGCCGCCTATGCTGGCCCAGGGCGTAGCGCGCGGTGACATGCTCCAGACGCCCGACGAGGTGCGCGCGCTCGTTGCAGTCGCTGATGCGCGGCAGAAACTGGCCGTTGAGCGCGCCGCCGCCGGGGCCTATGGCGCCGACCGGGACCGCCAGGTGAACGCCGATGAGATTGCGGGCCTGCCGGTCGTCCAGACCGCGCTGGCGCTGGGCAACAACGCGGCGGGCTGGCGGCTGGCCGAGCCGACGGTGCGCGAGGCGCAACGCCGCCTTGAATCGATCCGCGAACGGGCGGTGGCCGAGAACGTTGACGGCCGCACGCTGCCGTTCCTGGCGCTGATGGCAGGGTTGGTGGTGGCCGCCGCGTGGCGTGCGACGGCTACGCGCGCGCTGATGATCGGTGCGGCGCTGGTGGCCCTGCTGGGACCGCTGGATGCGCTGAACGTCCCGCGCCCGACGTCCTTCGCCTTGCCCCTGGCTGGGGCCGCCGCCGTCGCGGCCGGTCTCGTCTGGCTCTGGCGAGGGCATGACTCGCGCGCCGCGCGGCTGACCGTGGCCGGGGCGGTTGGGCTGGCTGCGCTGACCCTGGGCGCGTGGATCACGCCGTCGGCGGATCTGGGGACGCTGGCGGGTTGGGGCAGTGGGCTGCGGGGCGGGGCGTGGCCTACGCTGCTGGCGCTGGTGTGGGGTGGGGCGGCGGCGGTGGCGGTGGTGTGGTGGCGAGATGAGGGGGACGTCGCCGCTCAGGCGGCCTGGCTGGCGGCTCAGTTCTGCCTGGCCCTGGTCGGGTTGCTGGCGGCCGAACTGGCTTTCTTCTGGTGGCAGGCGGGCACGACCATCACCGGCTTCCTGCCGCCGCTATCGTACGTGGTGGGTGAGATGTTGACCCTCACGCGGCTGCAAACCGTCGCGGTGGGCGGGCTGCTGCTACCGTGGCTGGCGGCCGCCGCGGCCCTGGCCGGCGTTCTTCGATGGGAAGAAGTGGGGCAGCCAGCGCACGGTATTTCACTGCAATAGGAGCGAGGCATGCCGGAGAACAACGGACCAAAGACAAACCTGTACTTGATTCGCCATGGCGAGGCCGTGAGCAATGTGGAACCCATTATCGGCGGCATGCGCGGCGACGTGGGCCTGACCGCGTTGGGCATCGCCCAGGCCGAGCGACTGCGCGATCGCCTGGCGGCGACCCACGAGATTCCCGCCGATGTGCTCATCGCCAGCAATCTGCCCCGCGCGCGCCAGACGGCCGAGATCATCCAACCTGCGCTGGGTGTGCCTGTCTGCCTGGATGAGTCGGTCCAGGAGATGCGGCCCGGTGACGCCGATGGCATGCGCCTGGACGAGTTCAAGGCGCGCTATGGTATTCCTGACTTCCGCCGCGACCCGTTCCGCCCCCTGGCGACCAACGGCGAGAACTGGCCTGCTTTCATGCTGCGCGTGGGCGAGGCGCTGGATCGCATCACCCACGTCAATGAGGGCCAGAGCATCGTCGTTGTCAGCCACGGTGGGGTTATCGAAGGCTCCTTCGCCTACTTCATGGGCCTGCCAACCCTGGCCGCGCCGCGCATCGACTTCTTCCCCCACAATACTTCCATCACCCCCTGGCAGCGCCGCAAGCGCGCCGAGGATAGCTACTACTGGCGGCTGGTGGCCTACAACGACGTGCTGCACCTGCGCGACCTCGGCACGCCGGATATCACCCTCTGGGAGGAGATGGCCACCCACCAACCCCAGGTGGGTCACGATGAGCCTTCTGTCCCCCTGCCGCCCCGGGACAGCAAGAGGTAAGGGGGATGCGTATTGCCATCCTTGGCGCGGGTGGGCAGTTGGGGCGCGCGCTGGCGCGGCGGCTGCCGTGCTGGGGTCACGAGCCACTGGCCCTGGCGGAGGGGAAATGGGACGTGGCGGACCCGCGGATCATTGCGCACCTGGTCGACCTGGCCCCCGACGGCATCATCAACGCGGCGGCGATGACCAATGTCGATGGCTGCGAGCGCGATCCGGCGACAGCCTTCCGCGTCAACGGCCTGGGAGCGGAACATGGCGCGCGTGCGGCGGCCGAGTTGGGCGTCCCTCTGGTTCACGTGAGTACCGACTACGTCTTCGATGGGGTGACCAGCATCCCGTACCCAGAGGACGCGGCGACGAACCCGCTGTCGGTGTACGGGGCGTCGAAGCTGGATGGGGAACGGCGCGCGCTGGCGGCTTATCCCTCGACGCAGGTGGTGCGGACGGCCTGGCTCTACGGCCTGGGCGGGCGGCACTTCGTCGGCCGCATTATGGAACTGGCCGACGAGCGTGGCGCGCTGAGGGTGGTCACGAACGAGGTCGGCAACCCCACCTTCGCTGACGACCTGGCCGACGCCATCGGGCAGCTCATCCCCCACCCCGTCGGCGGCATCTTCCATCTGATGAACGAAGGCTACGTCTCGCGCTACGAGTTTGCGCGGGCCATTCTGGCCGCGTCGGGCCGCGCGCATATCCCGGTGACCCCCGCCGAGAACTTCCCGCGCGTGGCCCGACCGCCCGCTTTCGCGCCGCTGGCGAATACCCGCGCCGCCGCGCTGGGCATCCGGCTGCGCCCGTGGCAGGCCGCGCTGGCTGCGTATCTGACGCTGGCTGAAGGTCTTTGAGGGTGACAGCGTTTAGCACAGTGGACCGAGGACGAAAGACTAAGGACCAACTTGAGCATGAGTAGCGCGCCCCGCCGCCCCCTGGTCTCCGTCATCATTCCCAACTGGAACGGGGCGTCGCATCTGCCGACGTGTCTGGATGCGCTGCGACGGCAGACCTACGCGCCCATCGAGGTCATCGTCGTCGATAATGCTTCGACAGACGAGTCGCGTGGGCTACTGGCGGCCGATTACCCGGAGGCGCAGGTTGTGGCGCTGCCGACGAACCAGGGCTTCGCCGGGGCGGTGAACCGGGGCATCGAGGTGGCGCGCGGTGATGTGATCGCCCTGCTCAACAACGACACCGAGGCCGACCCGGCCTGGGTGTCGGAGTTGGCCCGCGCCCTGAATGACCACCCGGCGGCGGGCTTCGCCGCTGCCAAGCTGCGCCTGTTCGACCGCCGCACGGTGCTGCACTCAGCGGGGGACACGTTCAGCCGCACGGGGCAGGCCAACAGTCGCGGGGTGTGGGAGGAGGATCGCGGTCAGTACGACCACGAGGGGCCGGTGTTCAGCGCGTGCGGCGGGGCCGTCGCCTATCGCCGCGCCATGCTCGACGACGTGGGCCTGCTGGATGAGGACTTCTTCTTCAACCTGGAGGACATGGACCTGGCGTGGCGGGCGCAGTTGCGGGGCTATCAGTGCGTCTTCGTCCCCACCGCCCTCGTCTATCACAAGCTGAGCGCCACGGGGGGCGGCGTCACGGCATCCTACTACACCGGCCGCAACAGCCTCTGGCTCATCGCCAAGGACTATCCCGCCGAGTGGCTACGCCGCGATTGGCCGCGCATCCTGGGCGCGCAACTCAAGGTCACCTGGGACGCCGTGCGGGCCTGGCGCGGGGATGCGGCGCGGGCGCGGCTGCGCGGCCAGCTAGCTGGGCTGGTCGGGTTGCCGGCCGTCCTGCGCAAGCGGCGTGGGGTTCAGGCGCGGCGGCGTGTGAACCTCGCCGACCTGGACCCGTTACTGATTGACTAGGGCTGTGCGGGCGAGTATGATTCGCGCGGCGCCCGCGCCGCTACGTCACGGATGAGGATTCGTCATGCAAGTGTCCAGGCAGGTCGTCGGGAGCGTTCGAGAGGAGACATCCACTACGCCCTTTCTGTCGATCATTATCCCGGCCTATAACGAGGCGAACCGCCTCCCCGCCTCCCTCACCAGGATTCTGGACTACCTGGCCCGCCAACCCTACGCTGCTGAAGTCATCGTGGTGGAGAACGGCAGCACCGACGCCACGGCCGATATCGTGCGCGCCATGCTGGCCGACACCCCGCGGCTCAAGCTGATACAGGCGCAAACGCGCGGCAAAGGCAACGCCGTCCGCGAAGGTATGCTGGCGGCCGAGGGCGACTGGCTGTTCATGGCCGACGCCGATCTGTCGATGCCCATCACTGAACTGGACCGATTCTTCCCCGGCGGCGCCCAACCGGACTACGACATCGCCATTGCCTCGCGGGAAGCGCCGGGTGCGGTGCGCTACGACGAGCCGCCGATGCGCCACCTCATGGGGCGCGTATTCAATGGCCTGGTCAAGCTCCTCGCTGTGCCTGGGTTCCAGGATACCCAGTGCGGCTTCAAGTGCTTCCGGCGCGAGGTGGCGCGCGACGTGTTCTCGCCAGACGCTCAGCGGTTGGGGCTTCGACGTGGAAGTCCTGTATATCGCCCGCAAGCACGACTACCGTATCGTGGAAATCCCCATCGACTGGTATTATCAGACCGACAGCCGCGTGCGACCTATAGAAGACACGCTGCGCATGGTGCGCGAACTGCTTACGGTGCGCATCAACGATCTGCGGGGCGTCTACGACGCCTAGCAGAGATACCCCGCTACGCTGCCCGTCGCTGTGACGATATAGCCCACGGGACAGGATCGTGACCCGCCACCGACTACCAGCAGATGAGGTGTTGCATGCTGACGCACTGAACGGCTTTCCCTTTGCCCAGTTCCTGAACATGCGCGCGGCCGACGGATTACCTTCCACCCTACCGCCGCGCGTATCGCCTTCATCACCGACATCAGCGGCGTGCCTCAGGTGTGGGCCATTGATACCGACGGTGGCTGGCCCGACCAGCTGACCTTCGCTGCCGAGCGCGTCAACTTCGCCCGCTACGCCCCCGTCGGCGGCCACCTCGTCTTCGGCATGGACAGCGGCGGCAACGAGCAGCAGCAGCTCTACCTCCTCAGCCCCGATGGGGGTCGGGTTACCGACCTCACCCAGCGTTCCGACGCCTTTCACTACTGGGGCGATTGGTCGGCCGACGGCCAGAGCCTGGCCTTCGCCTCTAACCGTCGCCATCCCCAGTTCTTCGACGTCTACACCCATCATCTACCGACGGACGAGACGCGCTGCGTCTACCAGGCCGACGCCTACACGATGGCCGGTCCCTTCTCCCCCGATGGGTCGAAGCTGGTCCTGACGCGGGTCAATGGCTCGCTGGACGACGACCTCCTGCTGCTGGACCTCGCCACGGGTGCGGCAACGCACCTGACGCCCCATACGGGCAAGGCCACTTACCACGGTGTGGCGTGGGCTGCCGATGGGCGCGGGCTGTACCTGGTGACGGACCAGGGACGCGACACCGTGGCTTTGGCCTACCTGGACCTGGCCGGTGGTGGGCTGACGGTCCTGGACGACACGGCCTGGGACGTGGAGGCGCTGGCCCTGTCGCCCGACGGGCGGACACTTGCCTATTCGGTCAACGTGGATGGCTACAGCGACCTGCGCTTTCTGGACACGACGACGCGCCAGCGGGGGCCGGGCGTGACGAGGTTGCCGAGGGGTGTGATCAGCGTGCTGCCCATCTGTCGTGACCCGGGCGCGGACCAGCCCCTGGCCTGGTCACCCGACGGCCGGCGGCTGGCGGTCAGCTTCAGCAGCGGGACGAATGTGCCGGATGTATGGCTGGTGGCGAGCGGGGGCGAGGCGCGGCGGCTGACGCACAGCGGGCAGGCGGGCATCCCCCAGGCCGCGCTGGTGGAGCCGGGGCTGGTGCGCTACCCGTCCTTCGACGGGCTGGAGGTGTCGGCTTTCTACTACGTGCCGCCGCAGGCACAGGGAGCTGAGAAGCGGCCGGTGGTGGTGCAGGTGCATGGTGGGCCGGAGAGCCAGTCGCGGCCGGCCTTCAACGCCGTGGTGGCCTACTTCGTCAACCGGGGCTACGCGGTGCTGCTGCCCAACGTGCGCGGCTCGACGGGCTACGGGCGGCGCTACGCCCACCTGGACGACGTGGACAGGCGCATGGACTCGGTGGCCGACCTGGAAGCCTCGGTGCAGTGGTTGGTCGCCGAGGGCGCCGCTGATCCCAGGCGTATCGCCGTCATGGGCGGCAGCTATGGCGGCTTCATGACACTACTCATGGTGCCTCCAAACATAGTCGACTCCTCGAACACGTACGTCACCTCCGCGACGGGGATTCGCTTTTCGCCTTCCTCCACTGTGCGCACGACAATGTCTCTTATCAGAAGGCGAGCTATTTCCTTCTTCTCGGCGAATGTCACATACTCCAAGCCTTCACCCAACCGTTGCAACAGCCTGATTATTTCATCACCATGTACAGCCGCCTTCAGCAGCCTCTCACGCGCGTCATAGAGCTGCTCGCGCTCCTCCCTAAGCGTAGCAAGTTCGGCGTCGAGTTCACGCAGTTGCGCTTGCACATCCTCCTCCGTTAACAGGCCCTTTCGGTAGGCTGTGATGATACGTCCCCGCTGCTCCTGGTCCGTCGCTAGTTCCCTATCGAGCTTCGCCAGGTCGTGGTCAATCGCGGCCATGCGGGTCTCGCGTTCCTTCTCCTGATTAGCCAGTCTCTCTAGAACCCTGCCAGGATTTCGGATGAACCCCTCGATCTCGGCCCACACCTTCGGGTCGAGACGGTCAGCGCGCATTCTAAGGTTTCGGCATCGCTCTTTTCCAGCAGCGCGAGGATAGCTTGTTTCCTGGCAACACTCATAGTACAAGAAGACCCGCTTCTTGGGCTTCATACTTGTGCCAACATACGCACTCCCGCATTCGCCACAACGCATCAGTCCGCTCAGGAGATACTCGTTCTTGGGAGCTCGTCCTGCGGCGGTTCGTCTCTCCACGTTCTCGCGGGCCTGCTGCCAGGTAAGCTCATCCACCAGCGCCTCAACTTGGTGTGTGTACGTACCATACTTCGCCGAATGGATTCCTAATCGCATCTCGCCTCGATAGAGAGGATCGCGCAGAATTCCACTGACTTGTCCCTTACTCCATAGCCCGCTGTTCTCACGACGATACCAGTCGTAGTTCCGGAGCGCGTGATAGTTGAGGATGCCGCGCTCATTCAGATGGTCAGCGATCGCGATAGTGCTCAGGTTCTGGTTGGCCGCCAGGTCGAAGATCAGGCGCACGATAGCTGCCTCGTCCTCTCTGGGTACCAGGTAGCCATTAGCATCCGCGTCGTAGCCGAAGGGAGGGCGTCCCCCGTGCCACTTTCCCGACCTCGCCCGACGTTGCAGGCCAGCTTTCGTACGCTCCTCAATCGTGCCTCTCTCGAACTCTGCCACCGCCGCGAGAAGACCGAGCATGAGGCTCCGAATTGGTCCGCTTGACGGAAGCTGTTCCTTCACCGCTACCACCGTCACGCCCAATCCGTCGAAGTCATGCATCACATTGAGGAGATCGCGCGCGCTCCTGGCGATGCGATCGAATTTGAAGATGACAAGTGCTTCGAACTTTCCTGCTCTTGCGTCCGAATACAGACGCGATCCTGAAGGTCTTTCAGCCAGGGGAATGGTCCCACTTACTCCATCATCAAGGTAGACCTCAACCAGGTTGAACTGGTCACAGTAGAGCTCGCAGTATCTGCGTATCTCCTCGACCTGACTCTGAATTGTGTTCTTGTCACGCTGGTCCTCCGTTGATACCCTGGCATAGCCTACGGTACGTTGCATTGAGCCTCCCAACTCAACCGCGAACGATCAGCCTACCCCTGGCTACGTCAGCGGCCTCAATTCCTGGCAGCGTCACCACTGTCTCTCTCACCATCTCCGCTTTGTTCACAGCTTCATGCGCAGCCGCCACCTTCGTGGCTGTCAGCCGTCTCCTCGCACAATCCACCATACTCGACCCCGAGGACTGAGAATGACATAGCGAAGGGGACCTTCGGGCTCGCGGCGGCTCCAGCGAATCACACCCGGCTCGCCCCAAATGTAGATGGGTTCCATGAACCGCCCCCTCAGGCTTTGCGCGTACACCTCCAGGTCGGCCATACCCGGCGCCTTCTTCACGTCAGCCATGCGACCCCCTTCGAAGGGGCTATTCTGATCGAACAACCCCTTCGGCAGGTGTCAACGCGCGAGGGTAAGCACAAGCGGGACAAGACCAGACCCTCGGCTGGCTCGGCCCTCGCCCCGGCCTCTAGAGTGAGAAGCGCAATGTGGCGCTGGGGCGTCTGAGAGGAGTGGTAGGTCTTTGGCGAGTAGCTCTTGGGCGCTCGTCGCACAGTGGGGCTCAACGACCCCCCGCGTTCGCGGGTTTGGCCTCTGGGGCTTTCACTGTGGTCGCCCTGGTTTCTCGACCAGGGACACCTGCACCACGTCCGCTTCGTGCTGGCGAGACAGAAGCGCGGCTTTGGCAGGGACTGAGGGAACGCCATTGCCCTCCTTCTAGTTCCATAGGATACGTGTGAATACAACATAGTTGTATTATACAACATCCCGTGGCTCTTGTGAAGGGGGTAGCCATTGAATATCACGCACGACAACTAGATTGCTGTCGGATTCATGCCGTCCTCCTCTTTCACCGGTTAGGGGGTTATGGTAGAATGGACCATAGCCCCACCACGAAGAGGACCCATGGCGCGCTACGTCAAGCTCACGGTCACCGTCCGCGAGGACATGTACGACCTCATCACCCATCTCATGGAAGCGACGGGTCTCGGTCGCTCCGCCGCCGTTTCCCTCATGCTGTCCCACGCCAACATCGAGGATCTCTTTCCGCCCGCCTATCTGCGCCAGCACCCCGACCTTCTCAATCGCGTCTACCCCGTGGAACCTGACGATCCTTCTCCCGAACCAAAGTGAACCTAACTCTATGTAGCCTGCCTAGAGGACACGTCCGTCGGGACAATGACGGACGTGTCCTCTATTGTTACTTGGTCTTAGTCGCTGAGATCAGCTCGGATACGTTGCCTGCCCCGTCCTTTGCCGACGCCCCCTCAGCAACACTCGTGGACGTTGATACAACATCAGGAGCGCATCCTCGCTTGCGAGCTTGCACATTCAGGATCAACCGGAGGGCCTGGACCTGGCGCGCCACATCGGGACTATAGAAGGCAATGATGGTCGGATCCGATGTACCGTGGCTGGAGCATTTCTGCCTCGTCATACAAACTCCTTGTTACTGGTCAGCTCAAGGGTTATGTCATCTACTGGACGCTGGAAGCCATGGCAGGCACGACGTGTCTATGTCGCTGTCTGCCGCTCGCCAGATCGGGGCGAGCATCCCGTCGGACCGGCGCGGGTCGTCGAGCCGCCACTGGCGCGTCACCAGGACTGGCAGGCGCGCGTCGCGAGTGGTACCCACCTGACGCAGGGCCTGGAGGATACACACCTCGGCTCGCTCCGTCGTCGTCACGACCAGGATGGTGGGCATCCCCTGGTAGTCGCGTTCGAACCCCTGTCGTTCGAGGTAGGTATGGTAGGCGCTGAACTTGCGCCAGTACTGGCGGCGCTTCATCGTCCCCCGGTCGTACTCCAGGAAGAAGCCGAAGACGCGCCCGTCGCAGCGATAGACGCCGTAGCCGTCGGGCCGGATCACCCGAGTCGCGCACGCGGCAGCATTACGCCACTCGACAAGGGCGTCGTCGTGGCAGCGCCTGCGCCGGTAGAGGGCTGTCCGATAGACGTTCAGGAAAAAGCGGTTGACGCCCAGCGTGTGGTCGAGGATCTGGACCAGCTTGGCGCGCAGGCGCACGGGGCGCTCCGGCCCGCCCCCGACCAGACCCTCGATCGCCAGGGCCGAGGAGAGAGGCAGCCCACGACGGGAGGCGACAAGGGCAAGACCATCGTGGGTCGCCTCCAGTAGGCCCCTGGCGGCCTGCTCCTCGGCTACCTCAGCGGCGGTCAGCTTGCGCAGCAGGCCGCGGCGCTCCAGGCGCGCGATCCGCTGCCGTGTCCAGCGCGATACCCAGCCCATCAAGAGGGCCAGATCCTCCGCCGTCAGGAACGGGTGGTGGGCCACCACGTCGAGCAGGGCGTAGTCCTGCGGCGCCAGCGTCAGGGCCAGCCTCCCCAGGCGAGCGCGGGCGCTGCGCGGCGCTTGTTCAACGAGCCGGTCGCCGACCAGGATGCACACTCGGTGAGACGGCGCGGGGAGGTCGAGCGGCTGACCCTGGATCCACTGGGTCAGGCCCGCCGCGTCGGCGGGTGGACGCAGAGGGAGATCACGCAGAACGGCTGGGTCTTCCGCCAGTTCGTCCCACGTCGTCACGAGGGTCGGTAGGGGTCGGGCGTGGCGGCGCGCCCGCGCCTCGGCCAAGGCGGTCTGCCACAGGTGGGCGCGGGCCGGGGTCGGGGTCGCCACGACCAGGGTCGGCGTCACGCGACGCACACGGCTCCACAGGAGCAGGCGGTCCACCAGGCGGCGGTACACCGCCAGCGGGAACGTGGCCAGGTCGGGCACGAGCCAGACCTCCGCGCAGCCCTCGTCGCACGCCAGCGCTGCGTAGGCCGGAACCTGGACGCGGGCCGAACCCCTGACGCCCGGCACGCGGAGCTGGCCCCGCCAGGGCTGGAGCCAGGCCAGCAAGGTGGGCGGCCCTGGGCGCGATGCCGTCACGGCGGCCAGCAGCTCGTAGGCGGCCAAGCGGTGGCGCAGGTCGGGCGCCCGCGCCAGCAGCCCATGCCGGTCCAGCCGCAGTCGGCGCGCCAGGTCACGGACGTCCAGCGCTAGCTCCAAAGCCAGAACGGCCAGCCCCAGGTTGGTCAGGTAGTGCAGGGCGGTGGCGTCCGGCGGCTGCAGGGTGGGACGGAGGCTGCCGACCAGGCCCGCCCCGCGCAGGCCCGCCAGGCGTCGTCGCGTGTAGCCCTCCGAGCATCCCAGCAGGGGCGCCGCCAGGTCCGCCGACAGCCAGGGCAGGCGGGCCAGTAACCGCACCAGCTTCCTGTCCACCTCGGACAGCCTCTCGCGCTGCGCCAGGGCGTCCGCCCATCTCGGCCGGATCACTCGCTACCCCCTTGCCCTTCGACCTCATCGCACGCTTGGGTGGACGGGGGAGGCGCTTCCCTGTCTTCCCCTGGCGCCTCGGTCCACCCCAGCCCGGCCTGGCGCTGTCCGCTCTCGCCCTTGCGGGGACGGTGGTCATTCCGCGCCGGTCCCTTCTTCGGCGCCCCGCCCCCCTTCGACGTCTTGTTGGCCTCCGTCGGCGCCGGCACGCTCGGCTGGCCTTTCTGGTCGGGAATGCCCTGCCCCTGGCCCTTGGGGTGGACCGTCTTCGCCTCCGCCTCTCGTGCCACCCGTTGCGCCTGGAGGCGTCCCAGCAGCTCCTGCTCGATGCTGAGGGCCGACCGCCCGTAGCGATGCGCCGAGTGGGCGGCCAGGGTCTGGGCGAGGCTCTGATCGGCGGCGGGCGGCTCGTCCAGGCGCAGCGAGAAGGGCGGCAAGCGCTCGCCATCCAGCGTCAGCGCCGCGTAGCAAGTGAAGTGGGGCAGGCCGATCAAGTCCTCGACCTCCACCCCGCTCCCCAGCTCCGCCGCCAGGTACTCGGCGTCCTCGGCGCTCGTCTGGAAGGCGAACAGCCCGTCCAGGTTGGCGAAGAGCACGGCCCGCAGGCTCGGTCCGCCCTCCTGGCTGTTGGCCTCCAGGCGCGCCAGGCTCTGGGTCGCCAGGACCAGATTGGCCCCGTACTTGGCCTGCTCCGACAGGATCGCTTCATAGTCCGCGCTGCGCAGGGTGTGGAACTCGTCGACGATGAGCGTGGCGTGCCGCCGCGCGGACGGGGGCAAGGCGGCCTGGGCGCCGATGGCGAGACTGAGGAGGTTGAGGAGCGTCCCGCCGATGAGGGCGGCCGTGTCCTCCCCCACCACCCCCTTGGCCGTGTTGACGATGACGATGGCCCCCTCCCGCAGCCAGGCCGCCGGGTCGATGGTCGAGACGGGCTGGCCGACGATGAGACGCGCCACGCGGCTGCCGACGAAGCGCTGGACCTTGGTCTGGACGGGGTTGATAATCTCCGTCCGCAGGCGCGGGTCGAGGCTCTCGAAGTAGGTCTGCCACCACGCGCTCAGAATGGGGTCGTCGGCCAGCTCTAGCACGTGGCGGCGGAACGGGTCGTCCACCAGTAGGGTCGGGGCGTCCAGGACGGTGTACTGACGGGCGCGCCCGAGCGGGTCGACCCGGACCAGGGTCTCGTTGGCTGCGTAGAGGGTGAGCAGGGCAAAGCGGAAGGCGTCCTCCATGCGCGGCCCCCAGAAGCGGTCGAACTCGCGGCGGAAGACGCGCAGGACGTTGCCCACGGCCTCGTCCCGGTCCCACCCCAGCCCCACGTCCAGGAGGTTGAGGCCGAAGGGGCGGCGGCGCTCGGCCACGTCCAGGTAGACGACGCGGTCGTGGCGGTCGGGGGGCACGAGCCCCAGGGCGGCCAGGGCCAGGTCGCGGTGGGGGTCGACCAGGACAAGCGTGTGGGGTACCGAGGGGGTCGTCTGGGTCATCAAGTAGCGAGCGACCTGGAGCAGCAGGGATGACTTGCCGCGACGGGTCTTGGCCACCAGGAGCAGGTGGCGCTGGAGAAGGTCATCGGGCAGGGCCACCGGCACGCTGCGGCCCTGGTGGGTCGAGCGGCCGACCGGGCAGCCGTGGGAGACAGGGTAGGGCAGGGGCAGCCAGCGGCGGGCGGCGGTCCGCTCGACCAGGGGCGTCTCGGTCTCGACCCGGGGGATGTGCCACAGGCCGGCCAGCTCCCGCACGTTGAGCAGCGTGTGCGCGGAGGACGACCCGATGAAGCGGGCCTGGTCCAGCCGCAGGTCGCCGTCGGGCAGCCAGCGGGCCTGGAAGCGGTTGCCGCTGGGGCGGTGGAAGGGGCGATAGGCGGCCACGAGGCGCGTCAGGTGGGCCTCGACCTGCTGGCGCGGGGCATCCTTAGGGGCGAAGACGGCCAGGCGGAGCTGGCCGCGGAAGGCCGGGTAGGCGATCTTGTCCTGGACCAGCTGCGGGTCGTAGACGGGCTTGTGGAGCAGACGCCGCGCCAGGCGTACGGCGGGCCAGACCAGCAGGGCAACCGCAAGCGCCGCGCCTGCCAGGGGCAGCCAGGCACCATCGAGGACCTGCTGATAGACCCAGACGCCCAGCGCGACGAGGAGCATGACCCCGGCCAGCAGGAAGACCGGCGTGAGGGAGGTATCGGCCTGCTGGTGGCGAGCCTGAACGGCGGGCGGCGGCGTCAGGGCCAGGGTCTTGTAGGGCGCCGCCCACGTCTCGGGCGCCGGCGCCAGCACCAACTGGCTAACGGCGCGCCAGCCGTCAGGGAGGCCCCCCAGGGCCGCGAGCACGCCGACCAGGGGATCGACACCGCCTGGGCCGTCGCCCCGGCCGTCCTCGAAGACACGTAGCGGGAGGTAGGGCGGCTCGTCCAGGACCAGCTCGCAGGCCCGCACCCCCTCGTCGGGGCGCGGGCTGGCGGGGTCGAGCAGGGGGCGCTGCGTCAGGTCCAGGAGGCGGACCTCGGCCTGGGGGTAGGCGGCGCCCAGGGCGCCGGTCAGATGCTCGTGGGCCAGGGGGCTGTGGGCGCGGGCCAGGAACCAGCGCGCCTTACCCGTGCCCCACATCTCCAGGCTCACCGACTCGGTCAGGGCGATGCCGGCCAGGCCCGTCTGCATAGCGGCCAGGGGCGCCGCATTGATGCGGGGGGTGACGATCTCTGCCAGCAGCGGCGGGGGTGGGGGAGAAGACTTACGCAGGAAGGGCATCGTCGCCTCCTTGTGGCTCGCCGTGGCGATGCCGTTTGGCCGCCATGACGTCCAGGATCATCAGGTACTCGTCGAGGACGGCCAGGAACTCCGGGGCGCGACAGCGCTGCCAGTGACAGCCGGTGAGGGCCTCGGTGAAGTGAATGGTTTGGGGCGTGGACCAACCCAGGCGGTCGCCGTAGTCCAGGACCGCCGCCCGCAGCTCGACCCGGTCATGGGCGCTGGACATAGCGGGCCTCCTTTGGGGGAGTAGGGTGCGGCTGGCCCAGGAGGTCCATCTGCCAGGCCCGGCTCGGGTCGTCGACGTCCAGCGGTGTCTCTGGCCCGGTCTGCGGTCCCAGTTCGGTGGGAAGGACCGGCTTGGCGGCGTGGCGGACGATATCGCGCTCGGCGAGCTCGCGGGGCGCGGTGGTGACCAGACGGTGCTCCTGGGGACTGGCCTCCACCTGGAGGGCCACGTGGCTGCCGCGGGCGAAGAACAGCCCCTCGCCCTTGGCCGCGCCGAGCAGGAACTGACGCTCCTCGGGCGACAGGCCGAAGGCGGCCACGACCGGGTCGAGCGTGGTGCTGTCCTGCTTCATGAGCAGCTTCAAGGCGGCGTTGGAGAGCACCGTCCGCCCGTGCGCGGCGTCGAGGAAGTCGGCCACATCCTGGGTGATGGTCACCAGGCCCAGGTAGTACTTGCGGGCGCGCCGCGCCATGCTGGCCAGGAACGCCCCGCCCTCGGGGTACTGCATCAGGCTCCAGGCCTCGTCGACCACCAGCAGGCGCGGTCGTCGTTCCCGCCGCGCCTGCCGCCAGACGAAGCCGGTAATGAGGTGGATGGCCAGGGGCCGCAGCTCGGCCTCCAGGGCCTGGATGCTGAAGACCGTCAGGCGGCGGTTGGGGATTACGTTGGTCGGTCCGTCAAACAGGCCGGCCAGCGAGCCATCCACGTAGCGCCGCAGGCGGGCGGCCAGGCTTCGGGCCTCCGCGTCGGACAAGTCGGCCAGGACCCGGTGCAGGTCGCGCAGGAGGGGCGCGGGCTGGCCGTGGGTGGCGGGGTCGGCGGTGATGCCCACCTGGGCGTAGGTCGCGTACACGGCGTGGTCGAGGACGGCCCGCTCCCCGACGCTGAGCGTCCCGCCCCGCTCGGCCAGCATCAGGTCGAGAAGGCTCAGCAGGGAGGCCACCTGCTCGGCCAGGGCGT
>JAHCIE010000419.1 GCA_026129385.1 Anaerolineae bacterium | reverse complement strand
CGCGCCGGTCGCCGCCCCGGTCGCGCTCTTGGCCGCGCCGGTCGCTACCGCCGTCGCCCCCTTCGCGTTATCGACCAGGCCACTCGCGTCGACCGCCTTAGCCTTCTGGGCCGCGCCCTTCGCCGCGCCGGTCGCGCCAGCGACGACGGCGGCAAGGCCACTCGCCGACCCCGCGGTCTTGTCGGCCAGTGTCGCCTGACTGAGGCGGTCGACCGCATCCTTCGACAGGGTCTTGTGGATGAGCTTGCCGCCATGCTCGACGAGGGAGCGGCTAACGATGGCCTTCTCGTCGTCATCGTCGACCAGGGTGATAACGACGGCGACGCCTTCCGCCAGGCCCTCGCCAATCTCCGCCAGGGCCTCATCGGGGAAGCCGCTGTCCTTGAGCCGGGCGGCCAGGGCTGCCGTGTCCTCGGCCCACTTGTCGGGTAGCAGCGTCGCGCCCTTGCCGAGGGCCGAGCCAACGACGAAGGCGGCGTTATGGGCGAGGGACCACACGCCGCTCTTCTTCTTATCCGCTTCCGAGAAGGTCAGCTTGCCATCCTTGCCCTTCTCGATGATGGCGATACGGTTGAGCTGGACAACCTGCATGTCGCGATCGGCTCGTTCGAGGGCCGCGCGCGCTTTGACGGCCGCGCTCTTGCTGTCGAAGGCAGCGGCGACCAGTTCGGTGTTCTGCGTCTCAGGCATCGGGTACTTCTCCTTCATGATGGGTAAACGAGCATGCCATCCAGACCCCAACAGCCTCGGAGACCGTTAGGGTCTACGTCATTCGTGGCTGACGCATCGGGCTAGAAGCGCAGGATGGCCCACGCGAGGGCCAGTCCGGCCAGCAGGAGCAGCGCGAGGCCGGCGCGCGCCTGCCACTCGGCGAGGGACGCCCGCCGGCCGTGGCGGGCGTGGGCCTCGACGCCCGCCGTCAGGCGCGTCTGGTCAGGCGCGACGCCCTGGACCGACTGGAGCCACCAGGCGCGGGCGCAGTAGGCATAACGCCCCACCTCTGAGGCGCGCAGGAGGCGCGAGCCGCGCGGGTCGTCAGTCGGCATGCGGGGCCACGCCCGCGCCCATGCGGGCCTCGAAGTCGCGCAGGGCCGCTTGCAGCTTCTCCTGGCGAGCCGCCGTGGTCAGGTCGCCCCGTGTCCGCTCGGTGACGCCGCGCACCATGTCGGTGGTGCGACGCAGGCCGTTGGTCACGGCGTCGGGATAGTCGACGGTGGTCAGGAAAGCGTAGACCTCGTCCATCGCCTCGACGACGCGCTCGGCGCGGGTGATCTCGCCGCGCCGAATCAGGTCCAGGCCGTGGCGGCGCATCTCACCGATGGCCTCACCCAGGCCGTTCAGGTAGGCGGCATACTCGACACCGAGGGCATCGGGGTCGGGTAAATCCTCCTCGCGGGCCAGGGCGCGGGTGATATGCGCCTCGGCGTACTCCTTGAGGGCGTCCTGGGCGTAGCCCGCCGAGTATAGCTCCGGCTGGGCGCGGGTGGCCGCCTTGAGATTGGCGGCGATGGCCTCCGCGTCGGCCAGAATAGCGGCTGCCTCGTCCCACTCCTCGCGATGCACGGCGCGGATGGTGCGCGAGGCGTGCTGCACCAACTGGCGCGACAGGCGCAGCGCCTCTTCGCGGGCAGCGTTCTTCGCCTCCAATCCCGTCAGGAGCTTGTCGGCCAGGATATCCAGATTCTTCACGCGCGGCCTCCCTAGAGCTTGCCTCGGATCATGCCGCCATCGACCTGCAAGGCGACGCCGGTGATATACCCCGCCGCCGGTGAGGCGACGAAGACGACAGCGTTGGCGAGTTCCTCCGCGCGGCCCAGGCGGCCCAGCGGGATGTCGCGGGTGATGCTGGCCTCGACCTCGGCCTCGGACAGGCCGCCGTTCGCGGCGCGGAAGGCCAGGATCTCGTCGACGCGCTCGGTGCGCGTCCAGCCGGGCAGCACGGAGTTGACGCGGATGCCGTCGGCGGCCAGTTCCTGGGACAGAGTCTTGACCAGGCCGTGGACGGCGTCACGGATGGCATTGGAGAGGGTCAGGCCGGGAATCGGCTGCTTCACCGTCATGGAGTTGATACTGACGATGGAGCCGCTCTGCTGGGCCTGCATGGTAGGCACGACGGCCTGGATGAGGCGCACCGCGCTGAGCAGCGTCAACTGGCAGGCGGCCTCCCACTGCTCCACACTCAACCCGGTGAAGAGGCCGGCCGGCGGCCCGCCCGCGTTGGTCACCAGCACGTCGATGCGGCCGAAGCGATCGAGGGTCTCCCCTACGATGCGCGCCACATCCGCCTGGCGGGTCACGTCGCCCGCCACAGCCAGGGCGGCCTTGCCACTGAGGGTCTCGCACTCGGCGGCCGCGGCGGCCAGCCGCTCGGCGTCGCGCGCGTTGACGGCCACGTGCGCCCCCTCGCGCGCGAACTGAAGGGCCGTGGCCTTGCCCAGGCCGCGACTGGCGGCGGTGACGATGACGACTTTATCACTCAAGCCGAGATTCATGCGCTCTCCAGAGGGCCGAGGACGAAAGGTGAGGCGCGCGCGTGGCTACGCCGCGTCATGCCGCTTTCGTCTATAATAGCGATGGCGTGCCACCAATTCTAGTCGCAACGTAGACCACAAGCGAGTCGCGCTATGACCAATGGGCCATTCGAGGTCGTCGTGGTCGGCAACGTGGGCATCGATACCAACGTATACCTGCCGGGCCGCGACGTTGACTGGACGGTCGAGGCTAATTTTACTCAGAACCTGGATTATGTGGGGCAGGCGGGCGGCTACACCAGCCGGGGCTTCGCCCAACTGGGACGGCGGACGGCCTTTGTCGGGGCGGTCGGCGACGATTGGGGTGGATACCTCATCCGCCAGGCGCTGGGCGGCGACGGCGTGGACCTGTCGGCGCTGTTCCTGGACCCGGCCGGCACGAGTCGCAGCGTCAACATCATGGCCGCCGACGGGGGCCGCAAGAACTTCTACGACGGCAAGAGCCACATGACGCTCACGCCCGACCTGGCTCCCATGCGCCGCGTGCTGGCGGGGGCGCGGCTGGCCCACGTGCATCTGCCCAACTGGGCACGGCGCGGGCTGCCCATCGCCCGCGCGTTGGGCGTGACCATCGCCTGCGACTTGCAGGACGTGATCGACCCGAACGACCCGTACCGCCAGGACTTCATCGCCGCCGCCGACATCCTGTTCTTCTCGGCGGCCAACCACGCCGACCCCGCGCCCCTCATGGCGGCCTTCCTGGCCCGCAATCCGCGGCTGATGATGGTGGCAGGGATGGGGGCGCGCGGCGCGGCGCTGGGCGGCCCAGATGGGATGGAGGTCTTTCCGCCGCCATCCCTCGATCTGCCCATCGTCGACACCAACGGCGCGGGTGACGCGCTGGCCGTCGGCTTCCTCACGGGCTACGTCCTGGAGGGGCGCGATGCCCCGTCGGCGCTGCGTCGCGGGCAGATCGCGGCGCGCTGGACGTGCGCGCAAAAGGCGTCATCGTCGGGGCTAATCACCCGCGAGCGCCTGGACGCCTACGACGCCGGATAACGGG
>JAHCIE010000418.1 GCA_026129385.1 Anaerolineae bacterium | reverse complement strand
GCCGCCGAGGCGGTCGGGAAGGGTGATGTACCCCCATTATACATCACCCCTGCCCCGCCAGGTATCGTCGTGACGGCAGACACGCCACGAATTGTGGCTAGAGGGTGATAATCTGATCGGGTGGGTTGCCCGCCAGGGCGGCGTAGAGGTCGGGGAAGCAACCGACGTGGACGCCCGCCACCGTGCCTGTGGGGGCACAGGCGCCGACCTCGCCCTCGGCCAGGCCGCGTTCCAGGGCGCACTGGTCGCACATCATCAGCAGGATACCCTGCTCCTGAGCGACGCGGGCCAGGCGCTCGCCGAGGGGGTCGCCCGCGCGCAGGATATAATTGTTGTCGTCGAAGAACATCATGCCGACAACCTGCGCGCCGTGGCGGCCGTCTTCCAATTGGGGTAGAATCATTTTGCCCAGCTTGTAGCTGGCGGTATGGCCGGACGTACTGAATACATAGGCGACTTTCACGCGCGATTCCTTTCCGTGGCTGACATGCGATGGCGGAACGATGCGAACATCCCGCCACTATTATAGCCAGGTGCGGCGTCGGGGCGAAGCTACCCCCCGCTAGCTGCAACCGACTGGCCGAGCGCCAGCCAACCCGGTATGGAGTATCCAGGTCGCGGGCGGAATAGCGCCCTTAACGCGCCCTTAACATCGACTTAAGGGCGACTTAACCACGGCATCCCGCTTCTCTGCTATGCTAGGGCTGTCCAATTACCCTACGCCAAAGGAGTGTCTATGCCACAACGAACTGCCCTCAGCCTCGCGCTCGGCCTGACAGCTTTCGTGCTGGTTCTCCTCGGCGGCGTCGCCATGTACCTCAATCAGGCCCCCAGTCTGGCTGCTGCGCAGGCGGCAACCGCCCAGGATACCGCCAACACCAAGCAAGCCGCCGGCACAGTCGGCCAGGCTGCCCAGGAAACGCTGACCGATTCGCCACCTGCACCCGTCTTCGTCGCTCCTCGTTACACCGTCTCGATGGACCAGGCGAGTCGCATCGCCCTGGCGGCGGCGGCGCCGGGCAGCGCGATCCACGGCGACTCCGAGCTTGTCATCTTCCGTGGCGTCGCGGCCTACGAAGTCATGCTCGATCGCGGCGTCGTATACGTCGACGCCACAACCGGCGCGGTGTTATACAATGGTGCGACCGTCCTGCCAACTGTCTCAGCCACTCAGGCGAGCGCATCGGCGCCGGTCAAGAACCCGCCCACCACGAGCGGGAAGTCGGACGACCGCCAGAGCAAGTATCGCGATGACAAGCAGAAGGGCGACCACGACAAGAAGGATGACCACGACAAGAAGGATGACCACGACAAGAAGGATGACCACGACAAGAAGGACGACTAGGGCGAGAAGAAGCATGACGAGGAGAGGCTAATTATGCCTGCCGCGCGTCCGGCCAAGCGCCGCACCACCGAGACCACGAGCTTGAAGCTGTTTCTGACCGCCGCGACCCTCAGCCTAACCATTGGCGGCTGGGGAGCCATCAGCCACGCGGCGCGCGACGCCGACCTTGATGCGACCACGACAACCGATGCAGCTACCGCCGACTTCGACCTGGACCTGGCTCCGTTGCCGCGCCTGATCGTGCCGGCCGCGCCCCCCGCAGCCATCGCGCCTGCACCGCGCATCGTCGCAGAGCCGCCCGCCGCCGCAGTCGTCGCCATGTCCCAGCCCGCGCCGGCACAGCAGGCCTCGCCCGCACCCGCCGCACCAGCTGCCAAGCCCGCAGCCCGCACTAAGTCGTCACGCTAGTGGCGGCCGCTACCGAGAAGCAGGTCCTGAGCATGCAGCAGTTGGAGTTCCGCGCCATGGGCAGCCAGATGCTCGCCCTCATCGACAGTGACCACGCCGATGCCCGCGCCGCCCTGGGGCAGGTGTCCCAGTGGTTTGCCGCCTGGGAGGCGCGCCTCAGCCGCTTCCGCGACGACAGCGAGCTGATGCTCGTCAATCGCGTCGCCGGGCAGCCGGTGGCCGTCAGCGATACCCTGTTTGAAGTGCTACGAATTGCCCTCGACGCGGCCCGCGACAGCCAGGGGTTGGTGACACCCACCGTGCTGACCGCCGTGGAACAGGTGGGCTACGACCGCTCCTTCGACACCCTGCCAACCAGTCTATCGCCCGCCGCCGCGCCGGCGGCAGCAGCCCCCGACTGGCGCGCCATCCGCCTCGATGCCCAGGCGCAGACTATCACCTTGCCCAGCGGTGCGCGGCTAGACCTGGGCGGCATTGCCAAGGGTTGGGCCGCCGAGCAGGCGGCCCGTCGCCTCGGCGAGTACGGCCCCGCCCTGGTCGACGCGGGCGGCGACATCGCCATCAGCGACCCGCGCGCCGACGGCGAGCCGTGGCTCATCGGCGTCGCCGACCCCTTCGCGCCGGACCGCGATCTGGCGGCGTTGGACGTGATTCGCGGTGGCGTCGCCACTTCTGGCCGCGACTACCGCCGCTGGCAACAGGGCGGCCAATGGCGGCATCACATTATCGACCCTCGCACGGGGCAACCAGCCGCCACCGACCTCATGAGCGTGACTGTCGTTGCGCCCTCGACGGCCGAGGCGGAGATGGCCGCCAAGGCCGCCCTCATCCTCGGCAGTGTCGACGGCCTGGCCTGGCTAGAGGTGCGCCGCGGCCTGGCCGCGCTCCTCGTCCGCGAGGACGGCGCGACCCTCGCCACCCGTACCCTGGATGACTATCTGCATCGTTAGCCCTACGGAGAAGCACATGCCCCCGGTGAACCCACCCCCGAACCGGCTGGATGCCGTCAAGCCCATGTTCAGCGCCCGCGCCGCCCTACTCATGCTGGTCGCCGTCATCGGCGGCGCGCTGGCGGCCGCGATCGTGCTGCCCCTGTGGGCGCCCACCCTCAGCGAGTCCCTGCTCGGCCCCGAGCCGAAGGCCTACTGGTATCTGGCCCGCAGCGCGGGGCTGGCGGGCTACCTGCTGCTATGGTTCTCGGTTGCCTTCGGCCTGCTCATCAGCAACCGACTGGCGCGGGCCTGGCCCGGCGGCCCCGCTGCCGTCGACTTGCATCAGTTCGCCAGCCTGGTCGGCATCGCCTACGGCCTGTTCCACGCCCTCATCCTCCTGGGAGACCGTTACCTGAGCTACACCCTATGGCAATTGGTCATTCCCTTCGGCAGCGCCGACTACCGCCGCGTCGAGGTGGCCCTGGGGCAGATCGGCTTCTACCTGATGGCCGCCGTCACGTTGAGCTTCTATGTGCGACAGCGTATCGGCTACCGTGCCTGGCGGTTGCTGCATTATGCCTCTTTTGCTGTATACTCCCTCGTACTGGCCCACGGCATCCTGGCCGGGACGGACGCCAGCGCGCTACCCGTCCAGGTCATGTACATCGGCACCGGGGCGATCGTTCTCTTCCTGACCTTCTATCGCATCCTGACCGCCATGAACCGCCCGCGCCCGGCTGCCCGCGAAACGGCATAATGACAGCGCCCACGATCCTCCTGGTCGAAGACGACGACGACATTGCCGAGCCACTGCTGTTCGGTCTGCGGAGCGAAGGCTATCGGGCGCTG
>JAHCIE010000417.1 GCA_026129385.1 Anaerolineae bacterium | reverse complement strand
ATCCGACGACGCCACCTCCGGCTCGGTCATCGCGAAGCACGAACGCATCTCGCCCGCCAGCAGCGGCTTGAGCCACTCCTCCTGCTGCGCTGCGTTGCCGTAACGGACGAGCACTTCCATGTTGCCCGTATCGGGCGCGGAGCAATTGAACACCTCCGGCGCCAGGGGCGAGCGGCCCATGATCTCGCACAGGGGAGCATACTCCAGGTTGGTTAGCCCCGCGCCGAGATCGCTCTCCGGCAAGAACAAGTTCCACAGGCCGGCCGCCTGCGCCTTCGGCTTCAGGTCCTCGATGATAGGAACCGGCTGCCAGCGGTCGCCCTCGGCGATCTGGGCGAAGTACAGCGGTTCGTTGGGGTAGATAGACTCATCCATGAACGCCAGCAGACGCTGCCGCAGGTCCTCAGTACGAGGGGAGTGTTGGAAGTTCATGCCTAACCCTTCGTTCCATACAGCGCGTCAGACTCATGGCAACTACTGCCCGAAGACGGTGACCGGCGTGCCGCGCCGGGACATGGGGATGTAGTCGCGCTCACCCTCGCCCAGGTAGAGTTGCTGCGGGCGGGCGATCTTCTGCTCCTGGTCATGCAGCAACTCGTTCCATTGGGCCAGCCAACCGGAGGTGCGGGCAATGGCGAACAGGACGGTGAACATGTCCAGCGGGAAGCCCATCGCCTGGTAGATCAGGCCAGAGTAGAAGTCCACGTTGGGGTACAGTTTGCGCTTGACGAAGTACTCGTCTTCCAGTGCGATACGCTCCAGTTCCAGCGCAATATCGAGGAGCGGGTTACGGCCCGTCACCTCGAAGACCTGGTCAGCGACCTCCTTGACGATCGTGGCCCGCGGGTCGTAGTTCTTGTAGACGCGGTGGCCGAAGCCCATCAGGCGGAACTCGCCCTCCTTGACGCGGCGGATGTACTCCGGCACGTGGTCCTTGCTGCCAATCTCCAGCAGCATACGCAGCACCGCCTCATTGGCCCCGCCGTGCAGCGGACCGTACAGCGCCGACGCCGCACCCGCCACGCACGAGTAGGGGTCGGCGTGGGAGCTACCGATGCCGCGCATAGCGTTGGTCGAGCAGTTCTGCTCGTGGTCGGCGTGCAGGATGAACAGCACGTCGAGCGCGTGCTCCAATACCGGGTGGGGCTTGTAGCGGTCCGTCATCTTCGCCATCATGTTCAGGAAGTTGGCGGTGTAGCTCAGATCGTTGTCAGGGTAGACATAGGGTTTGCCAGTGCTGTGGCGATAGGCGAAGGCCGCCACCGTGGGAACCTTGGCGATGAGGCGGTAAATCTGCTTCTGGCGCACATCTGGGTCGAAGATACGCTTGGCATCCGGATAGAAAGTCGACATCGCGCCGATGGTTCCCACGAACATACCCATCGGGTGAGCATCATGGTGGAAGCCGTCCATCAGCTTCTTGATGTTCTCGTGGATAAAAGTGTGGTAGGTGATCTGATGCACCCACTGGTCCAGCTCGCTCTGGCTTGGCAGCTCGCCGTAGAGGAGCAGGTAGGCAACTTCGAGGAAGGTACTGCGTTCCGCGAGCTGCTCGATGGGGTAGCCGCGGTAGCGCAGGATGCCCTTGTCGCCGTCGATGAACGTGACACGGCTCTTACACGAGGCCGTGCTCATGAAGGCCGGATCATAGCTCAGCAGGCCAAAGTCGTCGTCGGTGAGCTTGATCTTGCGCAGATCGTTGGCTCGAATGGCGCCGTACTCGATGGGCAGCTCATACTGCTTGCCAGTGCGGTTATCAATGATCGTCAGCGATTCCTGCATAGGTCGACTCCCTCTCAGTCGCGAGATAAAGGGGGCGGCTAAAGGACCAATTCGGCCATCGTCCGCAGCGTCGCCGGGTCGATGACACCTAGAATCATTGTATTAACACCAGCATTGCGCCACAATCCAATCCGCTCGGCGATGCGCTCGCGCGGCCCACACAAAGCAACGTCATCCACCAGTTCGTCAGGCACGGCGGCGATCGCCTCGTCGCGCCGACCAGCCAGGTATAGGTCCTGGATACGGTCCGCGGCCTCGTCATAGCCATAGCGACGGGCCAATTCATTGTAAAAGTTCTTACCACGCGCGCCCATGCCGCCAATGTACAGCGCGAGCATCGGCTTGACCCACATCCGACAGCCCGCGACATCGGACCCCATGACCACGGGAACGGTCACGGCGATGTCGAAATCCGCCATACCCTTGCCCCCACCCGCGCGGGCAAAGCCCTCCTCTAGCGAAGAGCGGAAGACTTCAGCGCGCTGCGGGGCAAAGAAGATAGGCAGCCAGCCATCAGCGATTTCGGCAGCGAGAGCGATGTTCTTGGGGCCAATCGCCGCCAGATATATGGGAATCGTAGCCCGGAGCGGGTGAATAATCAACTTCAAGGGCTTACCCAGCCCTGTCCCACCTTGAGCAGGGATATCATACACTTCGCCGTGATACTCCAGGGGCTGCTCACGGCGGAGGATGGCGCGCACGATGTCGACGTACTCGCGGCTGCGCTTGAGCGGGTTGCCGTAGGCTACACCGTGCCAGCCTTCGACCACCTGCGGGCCTGACACGCCCAGCCCCAACAGGACGCGACCGCCCGAAAGCATGTCGAGGGTGGCCGCCGTCATCGCCGTCATGGCCGGCGTGCGGGCGGGCATCTGCATAATGGCTGTGCCAACCTTGATGCGCTCGGTTCGCGCTGCGATCCACGTCAGCGGTGTTACGGCATCGGAGCCGTAGGCCTCGGCCGTCCACACTGAGTCGTAACCCAGGCTTTCTGCCGCCTGCGCCAGCGCCACATGGTCGGCCGGGCCACCGCTCCAATAGCCGAGGTTGAGTCCGAGCCTCACGCGAGTCCTTCCTCTCTACAGGCGACTGGTAGCAAGTTCCTTTGCCTCGGCGAAGCTCAGGCCACGAATCGCCGCCTTCGTATCCGGTGCGGCGGCCGGATTGACGCTCAACGTGTCGATGCCCAGACCCACGAGCAGCGGCACGGCGCGTGAGTCCGAGGCCATCTCACCACAGACACTCGCCGTGTGTCCTGCGGCATGCGCCGCCTCCACCACCAGCCGTACCTGACGCAGGATCGCCGGGTGAAGCGCATTCCCCAGCGCGGCGACAGCGGGATTACCCCGGTCGGCGGCGAAGGTGTACTGGGTCAAGTCATTAGTGCCGAGGCTGAAGAAGGCCGCCTCCTTCGCCAGCAAGTCAGCGGCAATCGCCGCCGCCGGCACCTCGACCATGATCCCCACCGGCATGGCCTCGGCCACCGGCACGCCCCGCGCGACAAGCTCCCCACGCGCCTCGGCCAGCAACGCCTTCGCGCGCTGCAACTCATCGATGGTCGCGATCATGGGGAACATGATGCGCAGCGGGTAGTCGGCCCCCACCCGCAGGATAGCCCGCAATTGAACCTTGAACACCTCAGGGTGCGCCAGGCTCAGGCGGATGGCGCGGTTGCCCAGGAACGGGTTAGGCTCCGGTTCCATCTCCAGATAGGGCGCAGGCTTGTCGCCGCCGATGTCCAGCGTGCGTACCGTCACCGG
>JAHCIE010000416.1 GCA_026129385.1 Anaerolineae bacterium | reverse complement strand
CCGGCTGGTTCCGGTCCGCGCCGTGCAGAGCGTGGGCCGCCAGAAGATTCTGCGCGTGCTACGCGACGGCCGCCCCGTCGAAGTCGAGGTCACCACCGGCCTCAGCGACAGGCAGCGGGTGGAAATCCTCGATGGGTTGCGCGAGGGCGACCTGGTGATTGTAGAATAAACCCTCCTCCTCATCAGTGGACGATCAACTCGAAATGGAGCTGTATGCGTTCCCGTTCCCTGTTCGTTATCCTGTTGCTGGGGCTGGCCGCGTGCGCAGGGGCCACGCCCACGGCCCAGGCGCCCGCCCCTGCCACCCTCACCCCGCCGCCGGCAGCCCCCACGACGGCCCCTACTGCTACATCGACCCCGTCTATGACGGCGGTCGTCACAGCGGCGGCCAAGACGACACAGCCGACGGCGACCGCCGTCCCGACTCAGGAGTCGCCGCCGGGGCAGAAGATCGGCAAGGGCGTGGCCGACGTGGCCGCCGTAGACGCCATCGACATCAGTGGCAAACCCGTCGAGGTCATCTTCTGGCACATCTTTACCGCCAACCAGGAGCAGGGCCTCAAAGACATCATCGCTGCCTTTGAGGTGCAGTACCCGAATATCAAGGTGCGTCCCGTCTACAAGGGCATGTACGACGTGACGCGCAAGGCGACGCTGACGGGCATCGCCGCCGACCTTGTCCCCGACATGGTGTGGAGCTTCCCCTACACGGTGAGCGAGTACGCCCGCGAGGACGTGGTCCAGCCGCTGGACCCGTTCATGCAGAGCGGCAAGTATGGCCTGGGCACGCCGTCGGCGGGCGCGACAGCGCCGCTAAGAGCCAACATCGACGCGGCCCTGCTCGACGCCTACAAGTACCAGGATTTCCAGGGCCAGACGCTCAGCCTGCCGCCCGGCGTCAGCGCGGACGTGATGTACTACAACGCCGACTGGCTCAAGCAGTTGGGCTACGCCAGGCCGCCAGAGACCTACGACCAGTTCATGGAGGTGTGCGCCAGGGTCAAGGCGACGACGCCCGACAAGTGGTGCACGGGCCTCCTGCCCGATGCCTCACGCTTCGTGGCCTTCGTCTTCAGTCGCGGCGGCGACATCCTGACCGCCGACAACCAGCCCGCCTTCCGCGAGAAGGGGCTAGACGTGCTACGCTGGTACCGCGAGTTGTTCGACCAGGGCTACGCCTATCAGCCAGGGCAGCAGTTCGGTGACCAGGCCGACTTTGGCCTGGGCAAGACGCTGTTCGCCTTTGGTACATCGACGGGCGCGCCCTTCTATCGCCGCGTGGTGACGGACCCCGCCACCAACAAGGAGCGTTTCGCCTGGTCCTTCGCGCCCTACCCACGCACGACGGCCCAGCCGGTCGTCAACGTATTCGGGCCGAGCGCGGCGATTCTCAAGACGACGCCCGAACGCTCGCTGGCGGCGTGGCAGTTCCTCAAGTTCTGGCTGAGTCCCGAGTCATCGGCGACGTGGGGCATTCAGAGTAACTATTACCCCGTCAACCGCGCGTCGCGGGACACGCCAGCCATGCAGGCGTATCTCAAGGACAACCCGGTCTATGCCCAGGGCCTCGACCTGTTCCAGTACGCCCGCTCGGAGCCGACCGTGCCCGGCTGGCAGGCGGCGCGGGGCGGCATCGCCAATGGCCTCGTGGCCGTGATGACCAACAAGGCGACGCCGCAGGAGGCCATCGACATGATGGTGAAGGCGACGACCGAGGCATTGAAGTAGATTGATCCACCAACCCATCCCAACATTACGGAGGTCACCTCATGCTCGCGAATGTCAACGGCGCCGAGATCTACTATGAACGTGTCGGCCAGGGTCGCCCCCTGCTCGTCATGCACGGCGGGTTGGGGTTGGATCACACCTACTTTCGACCTTACCTGGACCCACTGGCCGATGATGTTGAGTTGATCTACTACGACCATCGCGACAATGGTCGTTCCAGTCGCTCCACCGACATCAGCGCAGTCAGCCACGCCACGTGGGCGGACGACGCGGAGGCGCTGCGCCAGTATCTCGGCCTGGGGCGCATGGTGCTGCTCGGGCATTCCTATGGCGGCTTTCTCGCTCAGGAGTATGCGTTGAAGTACGGCGACCATCTGGATGGGCTGATACTTAGCAATACTGTCGCAGTCGTTGACTACATGCCCACCATTCAGGCCAACGCGGCGGCGCGCGGCGGGCCGGAGCAACTGGTGGCGCTTGGCGAGGCATTTGGGCGACCTATGAACGACGCCGAGGACTTCCGGGACATGTGGCGACGGTTGTCGCCCCTCTACTTCCACGATTACCGGCCCGATCTGGGCGAGCAGATGGACGCGGGCGCCGTGTACAGCGCCGAAGCCTGGAATCACGTCAACGCCCACCTGCTGCCGGTGTTCAATACCCTCGACCAACTCGCCCAAATCAGCGCGCCCACCCTGGCGCTGGCGGGGGGCGACGACTGGATCATGCCCCTCGAGCAGGTGCAACGCCTGACCGACGCTCTGCCCAACGCCGAGGTGGTCGTATTCCAGCACAGTGGTCATTTTCCCTTCATCGAGGAGACCGACGCCTATCTGACAGCGGTCCGGGCGTGGCTGACGCAGATAAGGGCGGCCTGAGGTCGGCGCGAGACACGACGTGAGGAGAGGCCATGTCCAACGACAGCATCGACCCGCGCTGGCTACGGGTAGCGGAGGAGGCAGCGCGGGCGGCGGGGCGTCTGGCCGTCGCGGCGCGGGGCAAGGTGACAGTGAGCAGCAAGGGGCTGCGCGACGTGGTCACCGAGGCCGACTATGCCGCGCAGGCGGCTATCAAGGCTATCATCGGCGCGGCGTTCCCCGACCACGCCTTCCTGGCCGAGGAACAGGACGCCACACCCGGCGGGCCGAGCGACCTGACGTGGGTCATCGACCCCATCGACGGGACGACGAACTACAGCCACGGCGTGCCCCTGTTCTGCACGTCGATTGCCCTGACGCGCGGCGGCGAGTCGCTGGTGGGCGTGGTCTACGACCCGCTGCGCGACGAGATGTACGCGGCGGTCAAGGGTCAGGGGGCGATGCTGAACGGCGTTCCGATGCGAGTCAGCGAGCGCGACCGGCTGATTGATGCCATCGCAGGCATCGAGTGGGCCAGCCCGCAGGCCCTGCGCGTCGATAGCCTGCGCCGCCTCGCGCCGCTAGGGGAACGAGTGATGACGATTCGCTCGCCGGGGGCGGCGGCGCTGTCCCTGGCCTACGTGGCCCTGGGCTGCTTCGACATCTACTTCAACGTCCACTTGCAGCCGTGGGACACGGCGGCGGCAGCGCTGATGATTCAAGAGGCCGGGGGCCGGGTGACGGGGCTGCGCGGCGAACCCTGGCGGCTCGACAGCGGCGGCATCCTGGCGACCAACGGCTTGCTCCACGAGGCAGTGCGGGCGGTGTGGGACGAAGAGTGAGCGGCAAGCAGGGGCGGCCCCCCGTGGCTGCCCACGACCTTGGCGGCCCCCGTGGCTCTGTTGGCGCGGTCGTGGGGATCGGCGGTGGGCGGACAGGGCGGGCACGGGGGCCTGCCCTTAC
>JAHCIE010000415.1 GCA_026129385.1 Anaerolineae bacterium | reverse complement strand
CGCCGAGCGCCGCGCCAGGAACGGCGCGCTGTACCAGGTCAGCAGCCAGCCCTTGAGACGTTGGTCCAGCCACAACCAGCCCAGCAGCGTTAGCGGCATGACCAGGGTGAAGAGAATGGCCGGGCGAAGCACGAACATCTCGATGACCCACTCCGGCCCGATACCTAGCGACGGCAAAACCTCGCCGGTCGCACCGACCAGGCCGTAGGCAGCTTCGTCGATTAGCCTCGGCGAGACCACGACGGCCACACTCACCAGACTACCCAGGATGTACTGGGGGATGAGCTTGATGAGGGTGAACACGGCCACAATGCGCCATGCCTTGCGCCAGAAGTCGCGGCCGATCGCACCGCCCACACACTGGTAGGGCAGCAGCGACAAAGAGATGACGACGAAGCCTAGCACAAACGGGATGGTGGCGTTCGGCCCGCGAACGTAGCGCGAGAAGAAGAGCGAGGCCAGGGCGAGGTTGAGCAACACGACCGCGACGCCCGCCGTCAGGCCAATGCCCCACTCGCTGCCATAGATGCGCTGCGGCTCACGCAGACAGCGCAGGCGCGTCTGGGAATCGGGATGGTCAGCCAGGCGGCGTCGCCACCAGGCGACGACCGACCGCCCCGGCGCGCGCTGTGCCAGGGCACTCGCCCCCGCGCCGGGGGTCGTCGGCGGGGCCTCGAACAGCCCCCACGTCATGCGGTCCACCACGTACCGCGTCGTCCGCTGCCACTGCGCGACCCGCGCGTCGGCGTATAGCTCCCGCGTCTGCACCAGGCGCAGCCAATACAGAAGATAGAGCAAGACAGCCGCCACGATGAGCGGCCAGTGGGCAGACAGAGCGAAGGCGAGGTAGCGCAGCCAGGTGGACGCGCTCACGGTGGGTGGCTGCCGGAGGATAGCAGCCAGATCGGGGGCGAGCTGGCCCAGGTAATCAAAGAAGACGGGTGGCAGGAGGACATCGAAATGGTAGAAGCGGATGCTGCCGTTGTACAGCCAGGGCGTCAGCAGACTCACCGCCAGGCTGATAGACATGACGCCTAGTGTGACCCACAACAGCCCCTGGGAGAAGATGACGAGAGCCACGTCGCGATTGGCGAAGTGGCTCAACTCATGCAGCAGCACGGCTTGCGCGGCTGCGCGGCTGGCTGCGTCTGGCGACGCGAGGGCAACCTCCAGTTCGACGGCCTGGGTCGCGGGCACGACGAGCACGCGGCGGGTGAACGTGCCGGACGTGTAGGGACTTCCCCGCGCCTGGGCTGAGACAATCAGGCGCGGCGAGGGGCGCACGCCGATGTCGGCGCTCAAGCCCTCGATAGTGGCAGCCAGCGCCGGGTAATCATGGGCCAGATTCGGCTGATGACGACGCTGCTCCTCGCCCGGCTGGCGCAGAAAGTAGCGTATTGGCAGCAGCGCCAGCAGCCCCACCAGCAGCCAGTCTGGCAATGGCGTATCTTCGACCGTCGCGGCCGCCATTGGCAGTAGGATGACCACCAGAATCATCACGAACAGCAGGGTCGTGCGTGTTGGCAGGGCAAAGACGTTGAGGCGAGGCTCCACGCTGCCAGGCGGGTCGACAGTCACCGCGCCATGCATGCCGTGGCTCATCACTGGTGCGCGTCGGCCAGCGCCGCCAACCCCGCCACATCGTCGCGCGTCGCCGCTGCGTACTGGTCCGCGAAGGCGCGCGCCTGCTTCTGATTGAGGGTCAGCGCGCGCGCCGTTCGCTGCGCCTCCAACCATACTATCTCATCCCATGCCCCGCTCTGCGCCTGCCGCTCGATGTCTGATCGCGAGAAGGCCCGGATGAGCGTCTGCGTCGTGGCGTAGGTCGCCGCCAGGTACTTGAGGGCCTCCGGCCACGGGCCGCCGCTCCCGTAGGCCAGCCGCTGCGAGTACTCTTGCGCCGGTACGAACTGCCCGCCGAGTTGACGCATACGCGCGTAGAAACCCGACGACAGCATGTCGAGATCAGCCAGCAGGCCCGGCGCGGCTGCCGTGACCACACGAGCTACCATCGCCTTGACATACTCTTCTAGTGACAGCGGCGGCAGGAAGTCGAGGCGGGCGAGGAGCGGCGGGGGCGACTGGGGAATCGCGCCCGCCTCGGCGGCCAGCTCGATGTCCAGCAACTCGAGGTAGAGGGTCTCGCACGCGCGACACAGGGCCAGATGCCGCCGGACGGCCAGTAGCGCGTCGTCGAGGGGTCGGCCACCGATCTCAGCCTCGACATAGGATGGCAACCGGGCCTCGCACTCGTCGCAGGTGAGGGCCGTGTCGCTCTCGCCGGTCACGGCGCGCGCCAGGTCGGCGGCGGCAGCGCGCTCATCCTCAGGCGGCGCGCCTGCCTGTTCCAGCCGTCGCCGTAGCCTATCCCAGCGTGCGTCCAGGCTATCCGCCATCTTCCCCTCCGCCGGTGAGGAAACTCAGGTCCCCGGCGCGGCCTGGCGGGAGGGTCGGGAGACGCCCCGCCTCGGCTGCCACCTCAAGCATAAGAAGTTCCACGTAGAATGTAAAGCACGCCTCGCAGCCGAGCAGGTGACGCTTGATGGGTAGGAACTCCGCCCCCTCGCCCAGGCCGCCCGTCTCCGCTGCCACATATGTCGGCAACCACGCCGCCCGCTGCCAGCATAGGACGGCGCGGTAGGGCCTGGCCCAGATGGCGTCGGCCAGCCACGCGACGGCGGCCTCACTGGGTGCAGCCCTGTTCACAGTAACTCTTCCAAAATGGTCATGAAGGTCCCGCATTGACGCAGTATCTTCAGGGCGCGGTGCTTCAGTAGCGCGATCTGCTTGGGCTGTAGATTCAACTCATTCATGACGGCCACCACGCCCTGCTGGTCAAGAAACAGGCGAATGATGATGACTGGCATATGAGGGTTGTCCAGGCAGCGGCGAATCGCCGCCTCAAGCCGCGCCCGCACGCCGGGTGTCATCTCGCCGGGACGGTCCTCGGGGAGTGGTGTAGGGTCAGGCGCCGTGTCCATGCGATCCAGGTCGTCATCTCGCGGCGACGTCACGCCCGCCGTCCGGGTCGCTTCGGCGAGCCTGGCAAGGACTTGCCGGATGAGAATCATGTGGCAGTAGCGCATGAAGGCGTGTGGGTCACGAACGTCGGGCAGCTTGCGCCAGATCGTCTCCAGGCTGGCCTGGGTACAGTCGAGGGCGATGGCTTCATCGTGGTGCGCCCGATACAGCGCGATTGGGTACAGATGCGCGTACAGCTCCTCAAAGCCGCGCCGTTGGCGTAGCGACCCGTTCTGCAGGCACGCCCTATGCCAGATAGGCCCATACTGATTGATGACCGCGTCCTCTACAATCAGGTCAAGGCTGCGTCGGTTGCCGGGCAGGCGGCGATGGACCTCCGCTTCGACGGCGATGGCGAACTGAGCCTCATCCTCCACCAAGTGCCAGCCTCGCTGGGCTAGGATGTGTGCGGTCGCCTCCCTATAGCGACCTCCAGGCTGCGTCCCCATCTGGCCTACCCTCACCTTCGTGGCTCACGCTTGCCACCCGGCTCCGTGGCCTATCGTATAGGAGTGGCGTTGCGACGCCCGGTTGCACGCGCGTGGGCGATG
>JAHCIE010000414.1 GCA_026129385.1 Anaerolineae bacterium | reverse complement strand
ATCCACGAGCGCGGGTCCTTGGCGCCGAAGCGGCCGCGCATGATGCGCGCCCACAGGCGGCGGGCGGCGCGGAACTTGGCGACTTCCTCGAGGAAGTTGTTGTCGGCGACGAAGAAGAAGGACAGCTGCGGCGCGAACTTGTCGATGTCCAGCCCGGCGTCCAGGGCGGCCTGGGCGTAGGCGATGGCGTTGCTCAGGGTGAAGGCGATCTCCTGCACCGCCGTGCAGCCCGCCTCACGCATGTGGTAGCCGGAGATGGAGATCGTGTTCCAATGGGGGACGTGCTGGTTGCAATAACCGAAGATGTTGGTAATCAGGCGCAGGCTTGGCCGCGGTGGGAAGTGGTACGTGCCGCGCGCGATGTACTCTTTGAGGATGTCGTTCTGAATGGTGCCCTTGAGGGCCGTCGAGGGCACACCCTGGCGCTTGCCGACGGCGATGTATAGCGCCAGCAGAATCGACGCCGTGGCATTGATGGTCATCGACGTGCTGACCTTGTCCAGCGGGATGCCGTCGAACAGCGTCAGCATGTCCTCCAGGGAGGCGATGGATACGCCGACCTTGCCCACCTCGCCCAGGGCGAAGGGGTGGTCGGGGTCGTAGCCGATCTGCGTCGGCAGGTCGAAGGCGACCGACAGGCCGGTCTGCCCTTGCTCCAGGAGATACTTGTAGCGGGCGTTGGACTCCTCGGCCGAGGCGAAGCCCGCGTACTGGCGCATGGTCCAGAAGCGGCCGCGGTACATGTTGGGGTAGATGCCGCGGGTGAACGGGTACTGGCCGGGATAGCCGAGGCTGGCTTCGTAGCTGGCGGCGTCCCAGTCGGCGGGCGTGTACAGCGGCTGGTAGGTGATGCCCGACGTGGTGTCGAAGGACCGCTTCTCCGCATTCTTGGCGAGGAAGGGCGCGAGGGTCAGCTGCTCCCAACGCTCCTTACTGGTCTGGTCAGTCATGATGCAACCCCTTATGATGCGAGACTCGCTACCCGTCCATTGTACAGGAGGCGCTGCTACGTGTCGATGGAGAAGGGTACACGCCGGGGGAAGAAGGGGCAACGAACGGTGGCCCGTCGTCAATCGGGGGTGGTCGTCTCGGCGAAGTCCACCTTATCGTAGACCTCAGCCAGGGGCAGGTCACAGTCGAGGGACGGGAGACGCACCACGGCGTCGAGGCCGTGGAAGTCCGTCAGCGTCCAGTCATCGTTGGGCTGGCGCACGTAGCGCTCGACGTGGGGGCCATCCTGGGCGACGAGGAGATACTCGCGCAGCGAGGGTAGCCCTCGGTAGCCCTCGAACTTGCGGCCTCGGTCGTGGGCCTCGGTCGACTCGGAGAGTACCTCGACCAGGACGGTTGGGTTGAGGAGGATGTCCAGCCTGGCGTCGGCCAGTTGCGGCGGGCCGCAGACGACGGTGACATCGGGGTAGAGGTAGTTACCCGTGTCGGGCGCATAGACGCGCATGTCGCTGGGCAACACCCGACAGGGGTGTGGCTTCAACTGTGTTCCCAACTCGCGGATAATGTTGCTTGTGATCATGTTGTGGCGCATACTCGCGCCCGACATGGCGACCATCTCGCCATCAATATACTCGCTCCTGGTCTCCGCCTGGCGGTCCAGCGCCAGATACTCGGCGGGCAGGATACCCGTTTTGGGCAGGGCGGCCATGATACACCTCCAAGCAGCCAACCGCGTCACAGCGACACGCTAGAGCATAGCACGCTTTGGCGCGTCGGACAAGGGCATGGGCAGGACCAAGGACGAAAGACCGAGGACCAAGGAGAGTCCTCAAATCGGGAATCCCTTTGGTCCTCGGTCCTTGGCCGTCCGTCGCTAGCGCGGCGGCTCGAAGGCTACCGAGGCCGTCATCTTCCAGCGCATGCGCTCGTCCTGCTGGTCGGGCCGCACGACAACGGTGTAGACGATGTCGCCCTGCTTGTTCTGACCGAGGTCGTCGATGCGGATGATCTTGCCGGGGATCTCGACACCCGGCAGGGCGTCGAAGGAGATGGCCGCCGGATCGCCTGTCTTGAGCTTGACGACGTTCAGCTCGGTCAGGTCGGTTGTCTCGATCTGGTACTGGGACAGGTCAGCCAGGGTGATGAGCGGCGTATTGGGCGAGACGCGCTCACCCAGCTTCATATCCAGCGCGGCGATGGTGCCGGCGAAGGGGGCCTTCAGGGTCGCCCTGTCCAGCTCGACCTTCGCATTGGCCAGGGCGGTCTTGGCTTCGTTGAGCTGCGCCTCGGCCACGGCGATGTCTTCGGGCCGCGCCGGGACTTTAGCGCGGGCCAGCTCGCTCTGCGCCGCCGCCAGGCTGGCCTGGGCATTCGCCACGTCGCCCTCGCTGGCCTGGATGTCGCCCTGGGAGGCCCCCGCGCGGGCCTGCGCGCCGCTGATGTCACTCTGCGCGGCGCGGGCGCGGGCCTGCGCGCCGGCCAGATCACCCTGAGCCTGGTTCAGTGCGGCTTCGGCGGCGGCGATCGTTTCCGGCGTCGCGCCATTCTGAAGGCTCTGATAGTTGAGTTGGGCGATGTTGACGGCTTCCTCAGCCGCCTGTACCTGGCCGCGCATGGCATCACACTGACCCTGCTGCTGGTCACGTAGCGCCTTGGGCAGGCTCTGGCCGCAGAGTGCGTCACGCTGCCCCTGGAGGCCCAGGAGTTGGTTCCTGGCCTGCTCGATCGCATGCGCAGCGATACCCAGCGCCTCGGCTGTCGCGCCCGCACGCACGCTGTCGAGCTGCGCCTGAGCCGCAGCGACGCGCGCCTGGGCCGAGGTGATGCCCGCGTTGGCGTCACCCGCCCGCGCCTGGGTCGAGCCGACGGTCGCGCTGGCATCGCCGGCGCGGCCGCGAGTCGCGGTCAGGCGACCCTCGGCGGCCTGGACGCCAGCCTCGGCCACGCCGACCTTCGCCTCAGCGGCGGCGACGTCCTCGGCGCGGGGGCCGGCCTTGGCCTTCGCCAGGTTGGCTTCGGCCGTCTTGACGGCGGCGTCGGCCTTGCGCACCGCGCTCTCCTGGTCGGTGGTGTCGAGCTTCGCCAATGACTGGCCGGCCGCCACCTTATCGCCGATCTTGATGGGCAGCTCGGTCACGGTCCCCATCGTCGAGAAGCCCAGCCGCGCCTGCTGGACCGGGACCACAGAGCCTTCGGCCACGATCTTGTTGCTCGCCTTCGCTGCCGCGGGCGGCGTCGGCTGCGCCTGGGGACCTCCGCCGCCCTGGCACCCAGACAGCACCAGCGCGCCAATAATGAACAGGGCGCCAATCAACAAGCCCCTCTTGAGATTTCTCATTGTCGTTCTCCTGGCTGCATTTTCGATTCAGCCTTATTAGCTGTACGTGCGACCGCACTGAAAGTCGCGCTCAATTCTCGCTCAAGCGGCGGCGAGCATGTCGTCGCCTGCTGGGGCAGCAGCCGAAGGACGGTCAGGGACCGCGAAGCCAGTGCCCGATGCCAGCGCCTCGATCTCGGCGCGGTCGGTGACGCCGTTGATGCGCAGCGGATCGGCGAGCGTGCGGCGCACAGTCTGGCGCGGATTGAGCGAGGCGTAGGGGTCCTGGAAGACCATCTGGACTGTGCGCGCCATGTCCATCCGGTCG
>JAHCIE010000413.1 GCA_026129385.1 Anaerolineae bacterium | reverse complement strand
AACTGGGTCGCCAGAGCGGCCAGCTCATCCTGGCCGCTCACAGGCACGCGCTCGGTGTAGTGACCGGCCGCGATGCGCTGGCTGGCGCGTAACAGGCGTTGAATAGGCGTGACAATACGCGACGAGACCAGGAGACTCACCACCACCGCCGCCAGGCCAGCCGCCAGCGCACTCAGCACGAGCGCCTGAAACATGGCCGTCTGGAAGGCCTGGCTGGTACTCTGCTGCACTCCGGCCATCATGCCGCCCATCATGCCACCCGGCCCCATCATGCCGCCCATCACGCGGTCGAACAGGGTCGGGCCGAGGGCGAGAGTGGCCACGAACAGGGTCAGCAGGCCGACACCGACGACGGCCAGATAGGAGAGCAGGAGGCGCGTCCGCAACCAGGTCGCCAAAACGCTGCGGTGCGTCCGACTCTACTTGCTCCGCCAGGTTACCCTGACGCGGGCGGCGAAGCATGGCCCTCACCCGGGCCACCAGTTCCCGCGGGGAGAAAGGCTTGGTCAGATAGTCGTCAGCGCCCACCTCCAACCCCACGACGCGATCGACCTCCTCGGCTCTGGCCGTGAGCATGATGACGTAGGCATCTGAGAAGGTGCGTAGCCGACGACATACCTCCAGCCCATCGATACCCGGCAGCATCAAGTCCAGCACCACGATGTCCGGCTGATGCGCCCGCGCCATTTCGACCGCCGTCAGGCCATCGGCCGCCGTCACCACGCGAAAGCCTTCGCGCGCCAGGTAGTCGCGCACCAGGTCACGCAAGGGCGGTTCATCATCAATGACCAGGACCGTCAGTTGCTCTGCCAGGGGCGTGCGCTCACCCATCATAGACTCTCCGTTGACGCGAAGCCGACTTCGTTGTACGCTCTTCCGCTGCATATGTCAAACCAAACAGCTTCAGACGCGCTCCTTTTCCAGGCGCGGGGCGTGACTTCTGCGCGCCGAGCGCGTCTATATCCATATCGGTGCGAGACGTGCTATAATGTTTCGCGCTCGTCCCCCCGCCTAATCCGCCCTTGCTATCGCAGGGGGTCGTTCGATTCGGATAGCCATGCGCCTACCTTCACCTTCGCAGGGCCGCCGCAGTATCGCGCGCGTCCTGATACTGCTCTGTCTGGCCGCCCTCACCCTCATCGGCCGCCCAACGCCGGGCCAGGCCCAGGAGTCGCCCCATCCACCTCTAGTCGTCAACGGCTACGCCCTTGACGGCAGCAGCCACCAGTTCGACCTGGGTGAGCGCGCCGCCTGGTCGCACGCGCCCTCATCGCGCTACTATGTCCTGCAAGTCAACGGGCCGGTGCTGCCTGAGTGGCGCGACACCCTCGCCCGCCTCGGCGTGCGCCTCGACGACTACCTGCCCGACTTCGGCTATGTCGCCCGGATCGAGCCTTCCCAACGGGAATCGGTGCGCGCGCTGCCCTTCGTCCGCTACCTCGGCCCGTTTGAGCCTGCCTTTCGCCTCTCCCGTTCCGTAGATACCAAGACCGATGCCCCGCTGACCGTCAACGTCGTCGTCCACGACGGCGAGACCGTCGACAGCGTCGCCAAAGTTGGCGACAGCTTGGGCGGCCGGATCCTCGCCATGCATGACCGTGACCTTCAGGTCTCGCTGAGGTCTAACCGCCTGCCTGCCCTGGCCGCCGTCGACGCCGTGCGCTGGATTGAGGAAGCGCATCCCATCGGCCTGCGCAACGCCCAGGAGTCGTGGCGCATCCAGTCGGGCATCCAGGACTCGCGGCCCATCTGGGACCGGGGGCTGCTAGGCCAGGGGCAGAGTCTCGCCCTGGCCGACTCCGGCCTGGACACCGGTCACGAGTGCTTCTATGACCCGGCCCACCCCCAGCCACCCTTTGTCGAGTCTGGACAGACGCGACCCCCTGACCTGACCCAGCGCAAGATCGTCAACTACTGGCGCTTCACGGGCGACGGCGAGGATACAGAGGGTCACGGAACCCACGTCGCGGCCACGGCGGTCTGTAACAACGCCGGCATCCCTGGCGCATCCAATAGCCCCGAAGGCCGGGGGATGGCCCCCAAGGCCCGCCTGTCCTTTACGGATCTGGGCATCGGCACGCAGTTCTCCGCGCCCAGTGTCGGCGACGTGACCGCCCTGTTCGAGAACGGCTACGCCGACGGTGCGCGCGTCCACGTCGAGAGTTGGGGCGAGATCCATCACGAGCAGGAATACACCGCCCTCACCAATGCCGTCGATGACGCCATGTGGCGGCACAAGGACATGCTCGTCGTCTTCGCCAACGGCAACGACCAGCGGGTCGGGCCACCCGCCACCGCCAAGAGCATTATCAGCGTCGGCGCGGAGACCTTTAGCGTCGGACCGACCCTAGACGGCCGTATCAAGCCGACCCTGCTCGCGCCTGGCACGGTCATCTCCGCCCAGGCCAACAGCCAGCCCAATGTCCCCCACGGCGGGTACGTGCCCCTGACCGGCACCAGCATGGCCGCGCCAACCGTCGCGGGAGGGCTGGCCCTCATCCGCCAATACTTCACCGACGGCTGGTACCCCACTGGCGCACCCGATGCGAGCCGCGCCCTGGCCCCCTCCGCCGCGCTGCTCAAGGCGACGCTCCTGGCAGGCACGACGGAGCTGGCGAGCGGGGCGCAGGACATCCAGCGCCAGGGCCATGTTCCCAACAATACCCAGGGCTGGGGCTACATCAACCTGGATCGCTCGCTCAGCTTCACTGGCGAGAAACGTCGCCTGTGGGTCGCCGACGAGGCGGCCGGCCTGACCACCGGCCAGCAGGCTGTCTATAAGCTCAACGTCACCGACGCCAGCGAAGATCTGCGCTTCGTGCTTGCCTGGACGGATTACCCCGCCGGCTACGGCAGCCGGGGCAATGTCGTCAACGACCTGGACCTGCGCGTCCAGGCCCCCGATGGTCGCCTGTACCTGGGAAACGTTACCCAGGGCCTGAACCCCACGTCATCCCAGCCGGGCGGCCGCGCCGACCGGGTGAACGTCGAGGAGGGCGTCTTCCTGCCGAGGCCAGAGCTGGGCCTGGTGACCGGCGTCTACACCGTCACGGTCAGCGCGTACAACGCCCCCCAGGGGCCGCAGCCCTTCGCCCTCGCCGTGACCGGCGGCCTGGCGGACGCCGCCCAGGATACCACGCCGCCCCATGTGGTCGCCACCGTCCCCGGCATCGGCGCGACAGGCGTCCCCATCACCACCACCCTGGCCCTCAGCTTCTCGGAAGACATGAACCGCGACTCCGTCAGCCAGGCGCTGACACTCGTGCCCAGCACACCAGGCGATCTTGCCTGGGACGGCATGACGTTGCGTTTCACATCGAGCGAGCCCCTCGCCCCTCGGACCGCCTACACGGTGACTGTCTCCACCGCTGCCACCGATCTGGCAGGCAACCGCCTGGCCCAACCCTTCCGCCTGACCTTCAGCACCGGCGCCCCCATCGTCGTTACTCCCACCCCCAGCCCCCCGCCACCTGCGCCCGGCGCGCCCATTGGCCCCACCAACGCCTACACTGCCGCGCCCGTGGCTCTCTACGTTGCGCCTGCCGACCCCGGCCGCCCGCTACGCTATCGCTTCGACTTCGGCGATGGCGCGACGCTCAC
>JAHCIE010000412.1 GCA_026129385.1 Anaerolineae bacterium | reverse complement strand
CGAGCTTGATCAGGGCGCGCGCGTGCTAGAGAAGGTGATTCGCGGCCTGGCCGAGGGGCGTAACGTGGTGATTCTCGGCCGCGCCGCCCATCTCATCCTGCGCGACCGCGCCAACGTCGTGCGGGTGCAGATTGTTGCGCCGCTGAACCATCGCATCGCCGTAGTCAGCAGCGCCGAGAAGATCGAGCCGCGCGAGGCCCTGGCCCGCATCCGCGCCAGCGATAAGGCGCGCGCCGATTACATCCGCCGCTACTATAACGCCGGCTGGACCGACCCCGTACACTTCGACCTTGTATTGAACAGCCTGCGCATCGATACAGCCCTCGCCGCGCGTCTCGTGGTCAGCCTGGTCGAGGCGCGGCGCGACGCCTTACCGCAAGAAAGCTAGAACGTCATGGCCCTGTCCATCTACAACACCCTCACCCGCCAGAAGGAAATCTTTGAACCTCTGACGCCCGGCCAGGTCAGCATGTACGTCTGCGGTGTCACTGTCTACAGCGATGCCCATGTCGGCCACGCCATGTCCTCCATCGTCTTCGACGTCATTCGCCGCTACCTTGAGCACCGGGGCTACCACGTCCGCATGGCAAAGAACTTCACCGACGTGGACGACAAGATCATTAACCGCGCTAATCAGCTTGGCGTTGACCCGGTCACCTTGGCCGGCAACTACGCCGACGCCTTCCTGGAAGAGCTAGACCTTCTCAACGTCAAGCCAGCCGAAATCTCGCCGCGCGTATCCGGCGAGATCCCCGAAATCATCACCATGATCCAGGGCCTCATCAATAAGGGTCACGCCTACGCGGCGAGCGGCGATGTCTACTACCGCCGCGCCTCCTTCCCCGACTACGGCAAACTCTCGCGCCGCCCCCTCGACGAGATGGAGCAGGGCGACACCTCGACCCTCAAGGAGGACCCCTCGGACTTTGCCCTGTGGAAGGCGGCCAAGCCCGGCGAACCGGCCTGGGACAGCCCCTGGGGGCCGGGGCGGCCCGGCTGGCACATCGAGTGCTCGGCCATGAGCCTCCACCACCTCGGCCCGCAAATCGACATCCATGGCGGCGGGATGGAACTCATCTTCCCCCACCACGAAAATGAAATCGCCCAGACCGAGGCCTACACCGGCTGCGTGCCCTTCGCTCGCTACTGGATGCACAACGGCCTGGTCCGTCTCAACAACGAGAAGATGTCCAAGTCGTTGGGCAACATCGTCACCATCCGCGACTTTCTCAAGACCCACAGCGCCGATGCGCTGCGACTCTTTGTGCTGTCGTCCCACTATCGCACCGCCTCGACCTACACCGAAGAGTCCATCTCGGCGGCGGAAAAGGGCCTCGACCGCTTCCACGCGGCCCTGCGCCCCGCCCGCCCCGCTGCCCAGGGAGCAGCCCCCGACGCGCTGAACGCCCAGGTCGACGCCGCGCGGGCGGCCTTCGCCGCCGCCATGGACGACGACTTTTCGACACCGCAGGCGCTCGCCACGTTGTTCGAACTGGCAACCGCCATCAACCGCGCTCGGGACGAGGGGGTAGCCGGTGCGCCCTTCGCCGCAGCGCAGGCCTTACTGCGCGAGCTTCTCCACATCCTCGGCTTCCGAGTGGAAAGCGGTGAAGGGCAGGACATGACCGCTGCCCCATTCATTGAGCTGCTCATCCAGGTGCGCGCCGACCTGCGCCAGGCCAGGCAATTCGCCCTCGCCGACCAGATTCGCCAGCAATTGGCCGACCTGGGTATCGTCCTGGAGGACAGCCCGACCGGGACAAGCTGGCGCAAGGAGTAACATGCCGCGCCGTCCCTGGAGCTGGAACCGCACCACCATCGGCATCGGCATTGCCCTTTCACTGCTGGCCGAGGCAGTCGTCTCATCCCTGCTCAAGGGCGGCGCCAACGGCCCCGGCCTGCTGGCCGCCTCTGGCAGCTGGTGGGGCGGGGTGCCCGCCATCACCCGTGCCTTAGCATCCTTCATCCTGCTTGTAGCTGCGCTGGCATTCCTGGCCGCGAGACGCTGGCATCCACCCACCCACCATCGCCGCACTGACGGCACGAACACGGAGGCTCCATGAAGTTCCTTTCTCTGTTCCTGTCCTGGATCTTCCAGTTTTTCGGCCTGCTTGGGCTACTGCTCGGCCTGTTCGGCTTGTTCGCCTCGGACATGGCTGTCCCTCTCTTCGGCTTCACACCCATCGTGATGCTGCTCGTGGGGCTGGTGCTGCTCTTGATTGGCGTCTGGTTCTTCGGCCGCTACGCGCGGGCCTCGCTCGCCGCGTAATCGCCCCTTCATCGCCAGCACACAGGGAGCCCCGTATGCCCGTGACAGCCTCTGACGCCACCCCCACCGCCAACTACTGGCAGGGCGCGCTCGTCCGGCTGCGGGCCATCGAGCCAGCCGACTGGGAGACCTTCGCTCGCTGGAACCTGGACAGCGAGCGCGGCCGCCTGCTCGACTTTCTCTGGCCGCCCACGTCCGACGCCGCCATGCGCGCCTGGGCCGAGGCAGAGAGTCAGCGGCGGCTAGACAACGACGCCTACCGCTGGATCATCGAGACCCTGGACGGCGCGGCCGTGGGCGCGATTGATACCCACTCATGCAGCCCGCGCAACGGAACCTTCAGCTACGGCATCGACATCGCCCGCGAGCAGCGGCGGCGTGGCTACGCCCGCGCGGCGATTCACCTGGTATTGCGCTGGTACTTCGATGAGTTGCGCTACCAGAAAGTCACTGTCAGCATCCACGCCGACAACCCGGCCTCCATCGCCCTCCACACGGCGCTAGGCTTCACTCGCGAGGGCACGCTGCGGCGTATGGCGTACAGCGGCGGGCGCTACCTCGACATCCACTGGTACGGCCTGACCGCCGAGGAGTTCGCGGCGAGCCACGCTCTTCGCCCACCCGCCCCGCATGTCTGACCTGATCTATGGCCGTCACCCGGTCCTCGAAGCCCTCCGCGCAGGGGAGGACGTGCAGCGCCTGCTCGTCGCCAAAGGCACACAGACCGGCGGCCCCGTCGCCGACATCCTCGCCGCCGCCCGCGCGCGGGGCATCCGTGTCGACTGGGTGGACCGCCGCGAGCTGGACCGCCTGGGCAGCGTCCACCAGGGCATCGCCGCCGAGTTACGCCCCTTCCGCTACACCGACGTGGACGACATCCTCACCCGCGCCCAGGCGCAGGGGGAGCCGCCCCTTATCCTGGCCCTCGACGCCGTGCAGGACATCCACAACCTCGGCTCCCTGGTCCGCACCGCCGACGCCGTAGGCGCGCACGGCGTCATCCTGCCGGAGCGCCGCGCGGCCGGTGTGACGCCGGCCGTGCGCAAGGCCTCGGCGGGGGCCGTCGCCCACCTGCCCATCGCCCAGGTGACAAACCTCACCCGCGCCCTGGACAGCCTCAAGGAGCAGGGTGTGTGGGTCGTCGGCCTGGACATGGCGGGCCAGCAGAGCTTCGACACCTACGACTGGCGCGGCCCGACCGCCCTCGTCGTGGGCAGCGAGGGCAAGGGGCTGGGGCGACTGGTGGGCGAGACGTGCGACGTCCTGGTCAACCTGCCCATGCGCGGCCACGTCGACTCCCTCAACGCCGCCGTCGCCGGTTCCATCGTCCTCTACCA
>JAHCIE010000411.1 GCA_026129385.1 Anaerolineae bacterium | reverse complement strand
CACAAACGGCACGTTGAAGGCGTGCTTGTCGACGTGGTGCTCCTCGTCGGCCGGCGTCAGCACCTCGGACTCGTCGATGTAGTCGACGCCGAGGGCCTCCAACACCTGCGCCTCGACGAAGTGACCGATACGGCACTTCGCCATCACCGGAATGGTCACGGCCTCCATGATTTCCAGAATCTTGTCCGGGTCGGCCATGCGGGCGACCCCACCGTCGGCGCGGATGTCGGCGGGCACGCGCTCCAGGGCCATGACGGCGCACGCCCCCGCCTCCTCGGCGATGCGCGCTTGCTCGGCCGTCGTCACATCCATGATCACGCCGCCCTTCAACATCTGGGCCAGCCCCGCCTTCACGCGGAAGGTCCCTGTCGCCTGCTCTGACATTGTCGCCTCCTGTGCGAACAGTAAATCTGGGAGCCTACATAGTACAGGAATCGCGGCGAAAGTAGTAACGCCCCGCCCAGGTCGGGGCGGTGGTCACTTGGCTGCGCGCGACAAGTGCGGCATACTATCGCCACCGCATCCCATGCCTGGAAAGAGGGATTCTCATGAGCAAGGTTCGTTGGGGCGTGCTGAGCACCGCCAAAATTGGTCTCTTGAAGGTGCTGCCCGCCATGCAGCGCGGCCAGTACTGTGACATCACCGCCATCGCCTCGCGCGACCTGGCGCAGGCCCAGGCCGCCGCGTCCCGCCTCGGCATCCCCAAAGCCTACGGTTCCTACGACGAGTTGCTGGCCGACTCCGACATCGACGCCGTGTACAACCCCACGCCCAACCACCTGCATATCCCGTGGTCGGTCAAGGCGTTGGCGGCGGGCAAGCACGTTCTGTGCGAGAAGCCCATCGCCATCACCGCCGCCGAGGCCCGGCCCCTGGTCGACGCGGTGGCGCGCTACCCCCACCTCAAGGTGATGGAGGCGTTCATGTATCGCTTCCATCCCCAGTGGCTGCGAGCGAAGGCGATTGTCGAGCAGGGCGGCATCGGCGAGCTACGCACCATCCAGTCCCACTTCTCCTACTTCAACACCGACCCGGCCAACGTCCGCAACCAGCCCGACATCGGCGGCGGCGGGTTGCTGGACATTGGCTGCTACAACATCTCCCTGGCGCGCTTCATCTTCGGCGCGGAGCCAGAGCGCGTCGTGGGTGTCGTCGAGTACGACCCCGTATTCAAGACTGACCGCCTGGTGTCGGGCATCCTGGACTTCGGGCGCGGCACGTCTACCTTCGTCTGCTCCATGCAGCTGGTCTCCTACCAGCGCGTCAACATCTTCGGCGCTACGGGCCGCATCGAGATCGAGATTCCCTTCAACGCCCCGCCCGACCGCCCCACGCGCATCTGGCACAGCCACGACGGCCAGACCGACGAGATTCTATTCGACATCTGCGACCAGTACACCCTGCAAGGCGACGCCTTCGCGAAGGCCGTCCTCGACGACGCGCCCGTCCCGACGCCGCTCAGCGACGCCCTCGCCAACATGCGCGTCATCGACGCCCTTGTCGCCAGCGGCCAGCGAGGCGGCTGGGTGGAGAACCCGCCCGGTGGCGACTGACGTTCTCGCGGGCGTCCCGGCGCGGCGGGGCCACTTCGTCCTCGAGTCGGGCTACCACACCAACGTGTGGCTGAGCCTGGATGCGCTGTTCGTAGATCCCGCCGCCGTTGCGCCCCACGTCGCCGCCCTGGCCGACCAGTTGCGTCCCCACGCGCCGACGGCCGTGTGCGGCCCCCTGCTGGGCGGCGCGTTCCTGGCGCAAGCCCTCGCTACGCAGATGGGCCTGCGCTTCTACGTGGCGCAACCCGCGCCATCGATCGCCGACGGCAGCCTGTTCTCGGCGGTGTACGATCTGCCCGCCGACCAACGCCACCGTATCACGGGCGAGCGCGTCGCCCTGGTCGATGAGGTCATCAGCGCCGGTTCCTCGGTGCGCGCCACGGACGCAGCCCTAACGGGGGCAGGGGCGACGACCGTCGTCGTCGGCAGCCTGCTCGTGCTGGGTGACCGCGCCGTCGAGCACTTTGCGGCGCGCGGGGTGCCCCTCGTCGCTCTCGCCCGCCAGGCGTTCACCCTCTGGCCGCCCACCGCCTGCCCCCTGTGTGCGGCGGGCACGCTGCTGGAAGACCCGACGCGGGGGTAGCTCTGGTCACAATACACCTGGCGGCAGCGGGGAGGCTGATGAGCGCTACTTCACCATCGAGTAGCACATCGAGGTACACTACTCGGTCCCCACTCCGAAGCCTTGTGAGGATAAGGCAGCCGCCCCTCAGCGCCCCACCGACTGTGGTAGCCACTCACACGAGTGGTATTGGGCCGCAGCCTCGGTACAGCCTCCTTGACAGCGGAGGACATGAGCGCATAATTGACGCTCGCGCGAGAGGCGAAGGTCAACCTCGTAGGCCAGGACAGGGAGACACACGATCATGATTGGCCGATTCATCGCTGGGAAGTTCCGCGATCCAACCGGCGTGTTTGGTCGGATGGCCGGCGCCATGATGGCGCGCGGTAACAAGACAGAGCAGGAGTGGACAATCGCCCTCCTCGACATTCGGCCCGACGACCATATCCTGGAAATCGGGTTCGGGCCAGGGGTGGCCATCTCCCTGGCGGCCGAGAAGGCTGTCAGGGGGCACGTGTCGGGCATCGACGCCTCTGAAACCATGCGACGGGTGGCGGGCAGACGCAACGCGGCGGCCATCCGCTCAGGGTTAGTCGATCTCAGGCACGCAGAGGTATCCTCCCTCCCCTATCCGGACGCCGCCTTCGACAAAGCGTTTGCGGTCCACTGCATCTACTTCTGGCCCAGGCCCGTCGAAGCGTTGCAGGAAGTACGACGTGTGCTGAAGCCCGGCGGGTCGTTGGCGGTCACCATCATGCCGAAGGACAAGTGGCCGCCGCAACGCCTTCCTCCATCTGACTTGTACACCCTCTATAGCGGCCTTGAGGTTGCCAGGTTGCTGACGACGGCCGGCTATGAGAAAGTGCGCGTCGAGGGCTGCCCGTACCCCGACCAGTTCCCCGGCCAGTGCGTGCTAGGCAGCAGGTAGTCGCCCACCCTCAATGGAGTGGCAACGATGATCGCTAGAGGAGGGCAGGATGACGTCCGAGATTGCCGAGTTTCGCGCCGAGAAGGATGAGTTCTTCCGCGACAGCGACCAGTCGCCGCTAACGCCCGAGCAGCAGGAGACGTTCGAGGGGCTGCGCTACTTCACCGAAGACCCGGCCTACACCGTCATCGCCACGCTCGCGCCGGCCGACGACGATGCGCCCGTGACAATGGTTACCAGCAAGGGTACGGTTCAGACGTTCCTGCGCGTGGGCCGCCTGCACTTCACCATCGACGGCCAGCCGGCCGAGTTGACGCTGTTCCAGGACACCGAGGGCCAGTCCCTGTTCCTGCCTTTCAGCGACGCTACCAGCGGCGCGGAGACCTACGGCGCGGGGCGCTACGTCGAGGTCGAGGCGCTGGGCCAGCGCGACGGCCAGCAGCGCGTGGGCATCGACTTCAACCTGGCCTACAACCCCTACTGCGCCTACAACGAGGACTGGATCTGCCCCGTCCCGCCGGCCGAGAATCACCTGGGCATTGCCATTCGCGCCGGCGAGATGAATTTCCACGCCTAG
>JAHCIE010000410.1 GCA_026129385.1 Anaerolineae bacterium | reverse complement strand
GACGTGGGCGCGCTGGCCGCCGTCCTGGGCGAGTTGGCCGCCGACGCAGGCGCGCTGGCTTCGTTGCGGGCAGGCGTGCGCCCCCCGCGCCGCCTCGACGACCACGCGGCGGCCGTGGCAGACGTGTATCGGGCAGCGCTCGGCAGGGCGAGGTGAGCCAGAGGTGAGGGCGCGGACACAGCACGAAATTGGCGCGACCCACCCACCCTGCCTATAATGAGATGCGTGCGAGCCGGCGAGTTGCCGGCTTTGTGTTACCTGACGACGGATTGAGCAGCATGGCAGCCACACCCATCGACCCCATCGACATTGAGATTCAGCGCGCCGTACCGCGCAACTTCACCGTCGGCATTCTCGACGGCGGCTTCTTCTTCCTGGGCATGAGTTTCGCCTCTGTCGTGACCATCATGCCGCTTTTCGTCAGCCAGCTGACGGACAACCCATACCTCATTGGCCTGATTCCGGCCATCCCCACGATGGGCTGGCTGATTCCCCAACTTCTAACCGCGCAGCACGTGGAGCGCCTGGCGCGCAAAAAGCCCTACGTCATGACGTTGACCCTCAACGAGCGCTGGCCGTTCCTGGCTATGGCCATCCTGGCGTTGTTCGCCCAATCCATAGCCGCCAGCATGGCCCTGGTACTCTTCTTCCTGCTGCATACCCTGCGCTGCTTCTCGGCGGGTTTCACCGCCACCGCCTGGCAGGACATGGTGGGCAAGGTCATCCCGGGGCGTCGGCTCGGCGCGTTCTTTGGCCTCCAGCAGGGGTTCGGCGGGCTGTTGGGCGCGGGCGGCGCGATCGTTGCGGGTCTGCTCATCGACCGCGTCCCCTACTCCCAGAACTTCGCGACTAGCTTCTTGATCGCCTTCATCATGGTCATGGTGTCCTACGTGTTCCTGGGCCTGACCCGGGAGCCATCTCGCGCCCCGGCCAGCAGCCGACCGCGCGGGCGCGAGTTCTGGTCCTCCCTGCCCGCCATCGTCCGCAACAACCGCCCCTATCGCAACTTCCTGCTCTACCGCGTCATGTACCTGTTCGGCGGCATGGGTGTCGCCTTCTTCACCGTGCATATCGTCAACGACCTGGGCCTGAGCGCGGCGCAGGCGGGCGAGATGACGTTCGTGATGATGCTCGCGCAAACCATCACCTACCCCACGGCCGGCTGGCTCGGCGACCGTTTCGGCCACCGCCGCGTGATGGAGATCGCCGCCCTGACGGGGGTGGCGATGGCCCTGCTGGCGTGGCGCGCTCCCAGTGCGATATGGTTCTTCGGCGTCTATGCCCTCTTCGGCGTCTCCTCGGCAGCGGCCATCGTTTCCAACCTCAGCGGGGTGTTCGATTTCTGCACCGTCGAGGAACGGCCCACCTACATCGGTCTGACCGCCAGCCTGGTAGGCATCCCATCGATCCTGGCCCCGATCGTTGGCGCGAGCATCGTCGCGGCCAGCGGCTCCTACGACCTCCTCTTTGCCATCACGGCGGGCTGCTGCGCCGTCGCCTTCGTCATCGTCCACTGGGGCGTGCACGACCTCAAGCGCGGCCCCATCGACTTTAGCGCCATCAATCAACCAGGCGTCATCGACGATGGCGAGACGCCGACTATGATATAATAGACGCCACCATGTCGCGTCTTCCTCGTGCCTCACGGCTCGATGATCGCAGCGTGTCCGACCTAGACACGCTGCGATCTATCCCTCTGCTATCCTCACTGACTGACGAGCAGTTGACCCACGAGCGACACCTGTTCCGCAAGCGCGCCGTCGCCAAGCACGGCTACCTGTTCCTCGAAGGCGATCCCCCCGAGCGTCTGATCATCCTCCTGAAGGGCCGCATCAAGCTGACGCGCACCTCCGAGGGCAAGGACGTCATCCTCCGTCTGGTCGAGCCGGGTGACTGGTTCGGCGGCGTGGCTGCCTTCGGCCGGCGCGCCCACCCCTACAGCGCGCAAGCCCTGGAGCCATCGGTCATCATGGATATTCGCGGCGAGGACTTCGCCCAGCTGATGACCCGCTACCCGGCCGTCGCGCAGCAGGTCATCGAAGGGCTGACCGTGCAACTCATCGAGGCCCATGAGATGATTCGTCGCCTGGCCCTAGAGCCGGTCGAGCCACGTCTGGCCTACACCCTGTTGCAGCTGGCTGGCCGAGGTGGCGCGCGCATCACGCCAGGTATTGTCGTGCCCACCATCACCCGCCAGAACCTGGCCGAGCTGGCGGGCACGACCGTCGAGACAGCCATCCGTGTCCTGAGCAAATGGAAACGCGCGGAGCTTGTCCGCGAGGATAATGGTCGCATCGTCATTGCTGACCCCGCCGCCCTGGACGCCCTGGCGAGAAGGGAGCTTGGGGAGTAGAGATTGGAGGTTAGAGACAGGAGACTAGAGATTGCAATCTCCAATCCCTAATCTCCTATGCGACATGTGGCGGAACAACCACCCGACGTTGTATCTCCTCCACCGCAAAGTATGACGTGCGTCATGGTGAGAGTCTTTCACCCTGATTAAACTATGAGAGGCTCTTCGATCACCGCGTCTGCCACACCATCGGCAGGCACAAGGAGGACTTTCCATGGCGTACATTATTGCCGAGCCGTGCATCGGCGTAAAGGACCAGGCGTGCGTGGACGTGTGTCCCGTCGACTGCATCTACGAGGGCGAGGATATGCTGTACATCCACCCCGACGAGTGCATCGACTGCGGCGCGTGCATGCCGGTGTGCCCGGTCGAGGCGATCTTCCCAGAGGCTGAAACCCCGGAGAAGTGGCACAACTTCATCGCCATCAACGCTGACTTCTTCAAATAAGCGACTTGCCGTCGCTTCATATCGCCCTATAATTGACATCGGCAAGTATGCCTGCCCCACGTAGGGCAGGCAATTTGCCGCATCAGCACGCACAATCCGACAATCGGCTTTGCTTTGAAAGGAGTCTCGCTATGGCTGTTCGTGTTGGTATTAATGGCTTCGGTCGCATTGGCCGCCAGACCTACAAGGCTATCCGCGAGCGTTACGGGGATGCCATCGACGTAGTCGCCATCAACGACATCGGTGACAAGCCCTCGATGGTCCATCTGCTAAAGTACGACTCCAACTACGGCCGCTATCCGGGCGTCGTCGAGATGACGGACGAGGGCTTCGTCGCCGACGGCGACCATGTCAAGGTCCTCGTCAACCGCGACCCCGCGCAGATCCCCTGGGGCGACCTGGGTGTGGATATCGTCGTCGAATCCACCGGCCTGTTCACCTCGGCCGAGAAGGCCCAGGCCCACCTCAACGGCGGCGCCAAGCGCGTCATCATCAGCGCGCCCGGCAAGGGCGACCTGCTGACAGTCGTCCTCGGCGTCAACGAGGGCATGTATGACCCGGCCAAGCACCCCATCGTCTCCAACGCCTCCTGCACGACCAACGGCCTGGCCCCCGTCGCCAAGGTGCTCAACGACAAGTTCGGCATCGACAAGGGCATTCTGACCACCGTGCACGCCTACACCAACACCCAGCGCCTGCTCGACCTCGAGGCCAAGGGGGACCTGCGCGACGCCCGCGCCGCGGCTCTGAACATCGTGCCGTCGTCCACCGGCGCGGCCAAGGCCGTCGGCCTGGTCATCCCCGCCCTGTCGGGCAAGTTCACCGG
>JAHCIE010000041.1 GCA_026129385.1 Anaerolineae bacterium | reverse complement strand
GAAGCGGCGGATGACCTCCTCGCCAAACTGCCATTGGAGGGGTTCAGGGTAGCGCTGGCGCAGGCAACTGTCGTCGGCGGGCGGTTGACTGGTGATGGTCTTGACCAGGGGGACGAGTTGCCCCCGCAACTCGTCAAAGACGCGGCGCACGTCGGTGGCGCGCATGCCGTAGTCGGCCAGGGCGATGAGCGGGTCGGCGATGTGGTCGTAGCCGGGGAAGAAGTCGGCCAGCCGCCGACTCATGTCGAGGGCCTGCTCCAGATACGGGGCGACGGCGGCGAAGTCATTGGCGGGGCGGGCGCGCGTCCAGGCCTGGAAGGCGGCCGCGCCCAACGTGCGCATCTCGCCCATAAAGGCGGCGGGAACCTGGGCGGCCTTGTCCACGTCGCGGCGGGTGACGCGGATCAGGCTGGCGTCGTCGGAGTCGGTGGGCAGGCTCTCTTCATAGGGTCGCAGCTCGTCCAACAGGCGGCGCAGGGCCGGGTCGGTGAGCCGCTCGTGGGCCAGGCGGCTGAGCGTCGCCAACTGGCGGCCACGGGCCGGGCCGCCGCCGCGCGGCATATACGTCGACTGGTCCCAGTTGAGCACGGCGGCCGCGCCATTCAGGTCGCTGATCTCTAGCAGGCGGGTCTTGAGTTCCTTCAGCTTTGCTTCCACTCTTGCCTCCTCGCGTGTTGGTCAGGGAAAGGGTACGCGCGGCAGGCGGGAAAGGCAAGAGGCGACCACGGACGACTGACCATCGACCACCGACCACGTGTCCCATGTGCCCTTCGTGCGTTTTGTGCTCCTCAGCGAGAGGCATCCTTTCGACGGTTGATGATCGATGGTCAATAATTAGCCCACACCTTCAAGTAACGCTATACTGACCACAACCTCTCATCCCCCATAGCGAGTGAGCCATGCAAGCGGTTATTCTCAACGGAACCCTGTCCCTACACGATGTGCCTGTACCAACCCCGCCGCCGGGGGAGGCGTTGATTCGGGTGACGCGGGCGGGCATCTGCAACACGGATATCGAGCTGGCGCGGGGCTACCTGGCCTTCCAGGGCATCCCCGGCCACGAGTTCGTTGGCGTCGTCGAGCAGTCGCCCGACCCGGCGTGGGTTGGGCGGCGGGTGGTAGGCGAGATCAACGCCAACTGCGGAACGTGCGAGACATGCCAGGCCGGACGGCCGACCCACTGCCCCCACCGCACAACCCTGGGCATCGTCCATCGAAACGGCGTGTTCGCCGAGTACGTGTCGCTACCCGTCCACCTGCTCCATACGGTTCCCGACGGCGTGTCGGACGACGAGGCGGTGTTCACTGAGCCGCTGGCCGCCGCGCTGGAAGTGCTGCAACAGGTGCAGGTCAGGCCGACGGACCGGGTGGTGGTCCTGGGCGACGGCAAGCTGGGCCTGCTCATCGCCCAGGTGATGGGCATGACCGGCGCGGCAGTGACGGCCATCGGCCGCCACGCCGATAAACTTGCCATCCTCGAACGGCGCGGTATCCGCACCAGCGTCGGCGGGGCGGGCGTCGCCCCTGGCGCGGACATCGTTGTCGAGGCGACGGGTAGCCTGGCCGGGTTCCAGCAGGGTCGCGCCCTGGTGCGGCCGCGGGGGACGCTCGTCCTCAAGAGCACCTTCGCGGGCGACCTCGCCCCGCTCCTGGCAGGCGACGGCGGGCTGAACTTCCTCAGTGCGGTGATCGTGGACGAGATTACCCTGGTCGGCTCGCGCTGCGGCCCCTTCGCCCCCGCCCTACGGCTGCTGGCCGAGGGGCGCATCGACGTGCAATCGCTGATTCACGCCCGCTATCCCCTGGCCGAGGCCGTGGCGGCCTTCGACCATGCCCAGCGGCCGGGGGTTCTCAAAGTCCTGCTGGATCTATGACAAAGGAGTCTTATGTCGCCCCATTCCCTGGTTGAGTGTGTTCCCAATTTTAGCGAGGGCCGCCGCCCTGAGGTCATCGCGCAGATCGTCGCCGCTGCCAGGGCTGTACCCGGCGTCCGCGTTCTGGACACAGAGAGCGACGCCGACCATAACCGCTCGGTGGTGACCCTGGTCGGGCCGCCCCACGCCATCACGGAGGCCGCCTACCAGATGGCGGCGGCGGCGGCGCGGCTCATCAACCTGGACGAGCATCACGGCCAGCACCCCCGCATGGGCGCGACGGACGTCATCCCCTTCATCCCGCTGGGCGACGCGACGCTGGCTGACTGCGTGGCGCTGGCGCGACAGGTGGGGCAGCGCCTCGGCGACGAGCTGGGCATCCCGGTCTATCTGTACGAGGCGGCCGCCACCCGCCCCGAACGGGTGAACCTGGCCGACGTGCGGCGCGGCGAGTACGAGGGCATCCGCGCCGAGATTGACACGCCCGCGCGCGCGCCGGACTTCGGGCCGCGTCGCGTCGGCACAGCGGGAGCGACGGCGGTCGGCGCGCGCGCGCCGCTGGTGGCCTACAACATCTATTTAGGGACAGCAGACACCTCCATCGCCAAGCGTATCGCTAAGGCCGTGCGGCACTCCGGTGGCGGGCTACGCTACGTCAAGGCGCTGGGCCTGGACGTGGGCGGGCGCGCGCAGGTGTCGATGAACATGACGGACTACACCCAGACCCCGCTGCACCGCGCCTTTGAGATGGTGCGATCGGAGGCGGAACGATTCGGGGTGACGCTGGTCGAGTCGGAGGTAGTGGGACTGGTCCCCCAAGACGCGCGGCTGGACGCCGCCGAGCACTCTCTACGCCTGAACGGATTCAAGCGCGAGCAGATACTGGAGCGACGTCTGGGCGAGATTCCTGAGGTGTCGCCGGTCGCGTTCGTGGACCAGGTAGCGGCGGCGACGCCCGCGCCCGGTGGGGGGAGTGTCGCTGCGTTGGCCGGATCGCTGGCGGCGGCCCTGTCCCAGATGGCGGCGGGACTGACCGTCGGACGCAAGAAGTATGTGGCGGTCGAGGAGCAGATGCAGGCGGCGCTGGCGGAGGCTAGCACGCTGCGAGCGGACCTGCTGCGGCTAGTGGACGAGGACGCACTGGCCTTCCAGCGGGTGATGGCGGCCTACCGCCTGCCGAAGGCCACGGAGGCGGAGCAGACCGCGCGACAAACGGCCGTGCAGGCCGCGCTGGTCGGCGCGGCGCAGACGCCTTTGGCGACGGCCGAGAAGGCGGTGGCGACGCTGCGGCTGCTGGCGCGGGTCGCCCGCGATGGCAACCCCAACGCGCGGACGGACGCGGCGGTGGGCGCGCTGATGGCAGAAGCTGCGACGCGGGGGGCCGCGCTCAACGTGCGCGCTAACGTGCGGGACATTGAGGACGGCGCGGTCGCGGCGCGATTGGAGGCGGCTATCGCGGGGCTGGAGGCCGAGGCGGCAACGTTGGCGGCCGAGGTTGTGACGTTGGCGAGATAAGGACTCGTGTCCGCGTTCGTCAGCAGGCACGGGGCGGCCACGGGGGGACCGCCCCTACCTTTCCTGAGCGGTCGGTGGTCAATGGTCGGCGGTCGGAAGGGGGGCGAAGAGATCGACCTTGCTGCCGTCGGGGTCAAGGAGAACGGCGTAGCGTTGGCCCCAGAAGGCGTCCCATGGGGCTTGGTGGCCCCGGTACCCAGCAGCCACGACGCGCTCGTAGAGGGCGTCAACCTCGGCCGGACTGTCGCACTTGAAGGCGAGGCCGATGCGCTGGCCGACCGGCTCCTGCCAGTCGGGATCGAAGCCCTTGACCATCTCGACGGTGTTCCACGAGATACGATAGCCGTTGGGAGTGATGACCTCGACGTAGGCCTCGCCCTCTGTCCTCGCCGGGATATCCAGCCCCAGCAGGCGGTAGAAACGCAGCGAGGCGGCCATGTCGCGGACGGTCAGGCCGACCATGTCGGGCAGAACGGGCATGGAGGACTCTCCTTGCTAGTGTAGCGGATGGGTGGCAAGCGCGGCAGCATGGCTGTCGCACTCGAGAAAGAGCGTGGGGGCGGCCAGTCGGCCGCCCCCACGATTGTACACCTATCCCCAAGCGGGAGCTAGCGACTCCTCCAGGGTCAAGGCGGGTTGGGCAGGACGTTGCAGATCGCGCCGGTCGCGTCGCTCAGCGTGTACAGTTGCGGCGAGTTCACGCTGCCGCCGGCCTGGATGTTCGGCGCGCCGGCCAACACGCCCGCCACCGTTACGTAGTTGGCGCCGTTGACCAGGCGCAACTCGTATGGCTCGCACGGGCTGATGTTGGTGAACTGGAAGTAGCCGTCCGCATTGGTCGTGCGCTCCGCCAGCAGCGTCGCCGACGCCCCAGCTGAAGGCGCGGGCGCCCACAACTGGACCTTGCGGCCCTGGATGGTGGAGTTCACCGCCGTACACGCCGCGGCCACGTAGCCCTGGATAACCCCCGTCGGGCCGTTCAGGTCGACGACGGCAGGGCCGCCATTACGCTGACACGGGACGAGGACGGAGTTGGCGAAGCCTGCCATCTGCACCTTGTCCACGTTACCGTTGGGGAAGGGTACCGGGCGGTTGACCGGGTTGACTTCCACGCTATAGGTGCGGCCGGTTTGCAGATTGGGCACGACGATCTGGCCGTTCGCGTCAACACCGCCGACGTAGACCGGCTCGCCGCGTGCATCGCGGATAGTCACTTGCGCGCCACTGTAGACCGATACGCCGCCCGCCTCCGCGCCACACAGGTCGAAGATAACCTGCGTCGCGGGGCAGCTTGTCTGCTGGCAGCCAGGGCAGGCGTCCGGGGCCATGGGCGGGTTATACCACGCCTGGTGAATGGGCACGGCCTCGTAGGCCTTCAACAGGTCCTGCGGGATATTGGGGCTACCCTCGAGGCGCCCGCGTTCCAGGACCGTCGCCGCCAGCATCGGCCCGCCCTCCTGATCGGAGCAGGTCGCGGTGATGACCGCCGAGCCATTGAAGCCGTTGGGCAAGATACCCATGTCCACCAGGCGGATGTAGTCGATGAACTTCTCGTTCAGAGTCTGACACACCGAGGTGATGTAGCCATTCTGGTCGTAGAAGTCGATGCGGACGGTGGTATTACCTGGGTTCGCGTTGAGATTCTTCAGCGCGATCTCGGCGTTCCAGGTGATGGTCTTGTCACCCGTCGTGATCTTCTTCTCTGGACCGCGAGAGGAATGGTCATCAAGGCCGCGGAGCCGCCCGTCACTGCGTTGTACGCAACGGCCTGCCCGTTCGTCTTGTTAAATCAGTTGATGACCGACAGATGTACGGCGGCTGGACAGGCGTTTCACCCGCGTCCACCACTGCTGTGACTGAACCGACCGCGCCGACGTACTGGCCCAGGTTGTTGATCGTCGACAGCTTGAAGTCCTGGGAGCCGCGCGCGGGCAAATCCAGTCGCGACGGCGGTGGCGATGATGCCGCCGTGGTCGTAGAAGTAGACCTTCACCTGCTGTTAGTCGTGCCGCTGAGGTCTGGATCAGACTGTCGTATCCCAGCCATACTCCTCGCGATACATGAGCGTCGCGTAGTTGATGAAGGAGCCTGGGCTGTAGGTTGAGTTGAGCGTGTCAAAGGTCTGAGCCGGCACGCCGGTATAGGTTGACAGGCTCTTCGCGCCACCGGTCTGGCACTCGATATCGACCACGATGCCCAGTGGCTGCGTGGACCGAATCCACGCCGAGCCAGCCCAGTTGGGGCCGAGGAAGGCAGGTGGCCTCACGACCACCGACTCACCCGGCGCCAGGTAGGGCACATCGTCGATGTAGGCGCGCAGGCAGTCGTCCTGCTCCTTGTACCAGATCTCGATAGAGGTACACTCGTCGCCGGAGTTCTGGATGGTGAGGACAGTGTTGCAGCCGTCATAGTTGACGTAGTTGACAGGCGCGTAGGCCATGAAGCCGCCGTAGCGCGCGTCGTACACGCCTTCCATGTACTCCGAGATGCCGGTGTAGGCCGAGGCGCGGGACTGGCCGGTCACAGGGTTGTAGAAGCGGCGGTTGACCGAGACGGCCAGCGGCTCACCCTCACCCCACTTGTGATTCCACCAGTCCTTCTCCCATAGCTGCCAGCCGCGGGCATGCATTTCGCCCTGGACAACCTTGGCGGCAGCGGCGCAAGCCTCGTCGGCACGGTCGGCCGGAACAGAGTAGACGATACCGCCGACCGCTGCGCTGGGCAGATTGGGTGCGCGGAAGTTCCAGGAGGAACCGGGGGCCAGCAGACCCGTGCACTCAACCTTGAAGGGGCCGGGGGCCTGCGGCTCGCAGTAGCCGGAGTATTCGCCCCACAGGAACAGAATCGCCTTGGTGTAGTCGCTCCCGACGTTCTGGATGGCGATCCACGGCTCGACCTGCTCGCCCGGCCCGGCTGGCGGGGCAAAGATAGCCGGCAGTTGTACGCGCCCACCTGGCTTGTTGAAGGGCAGGGTGGGAGTGATCGTCGGCGTCGGCGTCTTGGTTGGCGTCGGCGATGGCCCCGGCGTGCGCGTCTTGGTCGGCGTGCGGGTCGGCGTCGGGCTGGCGCCGGTATCCGTCACGTAGGGCGTCACGGTCGGCGTCGGCGTGGTGACGGTCGGGCGGAAGGGGAACTGCAACACCACGGTGCAGCAGAAGGCGAAACTGCTCGCCTCAACGATATACTCGTTGGTCACCGAGGCTGCGTAGCCCGGCGGTGCGGTCACCCGCACCCGATACGACCGCCCAGAATCGAGGCCGAAGAATTGGGCGGAGGCGAGGCCGTCCGGCCCCAGCGCGCTCTGCTGGGGTGGAACACCAGGGATGGGGTTCCCGTTGATGTCCAGCACCTGGACGGTCACGCCAGGCAGCGGGATATCGTTGGGGTTCATGATCCCGTTGTTGTTGACGTCGAAGAAGGTGTAGACCACCAGGCGGCCGTTGTTCCCGATACAACCCTGAATCTTCTCACCCTTGCTATCCACGCAGGCAGAGGTGGGCAGCGGGGCCGGCTCGCTCGATGCGATCGGGGTGGGGGTTGCCGTGGGTGGCGGCGGTGGCGGCGGGTTGCCGGTGTCGCCCGTCAGGGCGGCAGCGGCGTTGACCTTGCCGTAGCCGAAGTCAGCGTCCCAGCCCTTCGCACCCAAATCCGTCGCGCTATTGACCAGCGCACTCTCGACCTGGGCAGCGGTCCAATCGGGGTGTGCGCTGAGGACCAGCGCCGCCACACCCGCGACGTGGGACGAGGCAAACGCGACTTGCCCGTCCCCGTAGTAGGGGCAGGTGGCGATGGGGCAGCTGCCAGGCGACGGCCAGGTGCTGATCATGCCGGAGCCGCCCGGCGCGCTCAGCTTGACAGCCGAGCCGCTGCCACCCCAGTCGGGATGGCTATCGTCATCGTTGAGCGCGCTCACGCCGATGACACCCGCGTAGGAGGCGGGATAGGGCCGATGGGCCGGCGCAACGACGACCGCGCCCCGGCTGCGCGCCAGCGCCACGGCATCGGCGACCGACTGGGATGGAGCATCCCGTTCAATATGAATGACCTTAGCGCCGGTCGCGGGCGTGGAGGCGGCAGCGACCACGGTCGAATGCTAATGTCCCCGCTGCGACGTAGCGCCCGCGCGTTGAGGCACGCCTCCACTGGGGCCACACCGAGACGCCAATGCCATTGTTGGCGGTGGCGGCGATGAGGCCTGCGTCGAACGCGAAGCCGTGATCGTCAGCGGGGGTAGAGGTGTTATCGATGAAGCAAAACCGCCACGAGGGGCCAGTTCCGCGTTGTCGGCGACACCGAGCCAATAGCAGCAACGGTGACGCCGGTTTCGCGGGCGGAGCCGAGCGCAGCCAGGCCATTGATGGCGCGCAGGTTCCACTGATATCTGTGAAACCAGGGTCGCTCGTTGCGCCCGACAGACTATCGGGGCGACCGAAGCGCGCGGCGAGCGGGCGGCCTCGGTGGCAACGGCGTTGAGTTCGGCATATACCACGTCGGGATTAGACCGCAACGCGGCGAGGGCTTGCGCCTCACCGCCGGTCGGAACCTGGAGCGTGTACAGACTCAAGGCATCGACCTTGTCGAGAACTTTGAATCCGCTCTTCGCGGCCAGATCGGCGATCTTGTCGCCAGACTTGGGCTGGGTCCTGACCAGGACTTGCCCCGCTATGTAGGGCGTGGTCGATTTGATTATCGCGCGTCGACTAGCCGAACCCCCGAGGTGTCGGCGCCCAGGGCAGGCCCGGCGAAGGCCAGAACCAGGGACATGGCAACTGGGGGAGGGCTGCAGGCCCACTGGAGGGCGATGGGCGCCCTTTGAGTCGCTGCGAATCCGTCGCATACGGCACTCCTTTCCTTATGTACGGAAGCGGCGGCCAGAGTGGCTGTCTTGGATACTTCTCTCCTGCTGGTGGCGAACCGCGAGGGTACAACACAGAACTGCAACAGTAACCCTAACATTAATGACGAAAAAAGCCGCGTCCCGGTCACGGGCGCAGCCGCCAATTTAGCGATTGGATGAAAATTGGATGAAGGTTTGGTTGCCAGCTGCCGATCCGCTCGGTCCGGCCCCCCTTTCCGGGCCGAGCGGATGCAGGAGAGCGCGCATGCAGAGATGCAGGAGAAGTCAAGTGGCGCGCTCGAATCACCAGTCCTAACGTGCCCTGAAAGCCAGGGGCCGCGTCGTTATCTGACGAAACTCATCCCAATCCGATGACGCATGTAATTTATCACGCTTCCGCCCAGCGTCGCCCGCCGCTGGCTGAGTGCCTGATACGACTGGGCGCGCACCGCTTCACCCGATGCCAGGGCCAGTGGGGACGGACAGGGTGCTATCGGGGTTGAGCACAAACTCTGGCTCGACAATATCCTCAGCGTAGTAGCGGCGCGACGCCGAGATATCGCCGGGCAGCTTGAAATTGGGCAGGCTGGCGAGCGCGACGTTGCCCGCGCGGCCAATGCCCGTTTCCAACATGCCGCCACACCAGACCGGCGCGTTGCGCTCGGCGCACACGTCGTGGACGGCAATGGACTCCATGAACCCGCCCAGTCGGCCGGGCTTGATGTTGATGACTCGCGCGCTGTCCATCTCCAGGGCCCAGCGGGCATTCGCCGCGCTGTGGATGCTCTCGTCAAGGCAGATGGGCGTCTTCAGCTGCGCCTGGAGCCGGGCATGGTCGGGTATATCATCGTAGCCGAGGGGCTGCTCGACGAGCAGCAGACCCAGATCGTCCATGGCCTTGAAGATGTGGGCATCGTCCAGCTGATAGGCCGAGTTAGCATCGACCTGGAGCTGGACATGCGGGTAGGCGATGCGCAAGGCTTGCGCGGCCTCGACATCGTAGCCGGGCTTGATCTTGATCTTGATGCGGTTGTAGCCGTCCTGGATGTAGCCGCCAACGCGATCGACCAGCGCCGCGATGGACGGCTGGATGCCGACGCTGACACCCACCGCCACCCGATCGCGCGTCCCGCCCAGCGCCTGGGAGAGGCTGATGCCCTGCTGTTTGGCCCACAGGTCCCACACGGCCGCCTCGACGGCGTGCTTGGCGAAGGGGTAGCCGCGCACTGGCTCGAGGCGGTCGCGTACCTGGCGGGGTTCATCGAGGGGCGCGTAGCGCATGGTCGTATGGGCCACAGGTTGGGCCAGGAGCATCGGGACGAGGTAGTCATGGATAATCAGCCAGGCGACCTCAGTGGTCTCGTAGGAGTACCAGGGGCCATCGCCCGCCCACTCGCCCCAACCGACGACGCCGTTGGCATGCAGCGCGACGAGAATGCGCTCCTCGTGGGTTTTGACCCAACCGCTGGTCTCGAAGGGAGCGACGAGGGGTATGGTAATTTGATAGAGTTCGACGCGGTCGATACGCATGATGTCCTCGCAGTGTCTGATTCCCTCCCCGCTGGGAGGGGGTTAGGGTGAGGGGGTAAGAAGGACAGGCAGGATGAGGGCGCGGTCGAAGGCAGCCGGGTCGTCAAGCTCGGCGACGACGGCCAGAGCGTGGCGGAGACCGGCAACAAAGGCCGCCAGATCGACACCCCGATAGGTAGGCTCCAGCGCTGTGAGGGTGTCGATAACCCACGCCAGGTGACGAGCCGCGCCGCGCGTGTTGCCCTGGACCACGAGCTTGTGGAAAGCCGCCGCGCTACGAATCAAGCCTTGCAGGAAGGCGCGTTCATCGCCCTCGGCGTCGCGCCACGGTGTTTCCAAAACCTCGTGGGCCTTCCAGTACAGGCCATCGTTGTACAGTTGCACGAACTGGCGCAAGGCCTCGTCGACACTGGACGTGGCCTCGTCGGAGGTGTGCTCGTAGATTCGCCAGGGCGGCGTGCCCTCGGGTCGCCACAATCGGTAGAAGGCCGCCTTGCCCTCGGCCAGGTCGCCGCGCAGCATCTCCACCGCGAAGTAGCCCGCCTCGAAGTGGCGCTCGAGGGCAGTCCGTGTCTGCATCCGCCACTCCGTGGCGAGGTCCAGATTCCACGCCTTGACCGCCTGGAAGTTATAGGGCACGCGCAACAGAACCTCTGCGGCGGTGAAAGTCAGGTCCAACTCGCCAAGTAGTGGCAGGTCGATACCCTCCACGCTCTGCTCGGCGGGCTGCCCGCGCGGCCGGTTGATCACCGGCAGCCGCGCCACCGTCTCGGCAAGGGCGGCTGGATGGGCCAACGACAATCGCTCGTGAACCCACCCTGAACGCACCCACCAATCGACCTGGAACCGGTCGGTAGGCAGGCCCCGATTGAGGTTATCGCGCAACTCCCCATAGACGTTGCGCAGGTACGTACTGCACACCGCGCCCAACTGCGTCAGGTTGAGGTGGGCATTGACCGTCTCAAGGGGGTCGTAGGTCCAGGTGATGAGGTCCAGGCCCTGGCGACGCACCTCGCCACGCTGCGCACGCTTCAGCAAGTAGCCCAGGTGCAGGCCGCGATACTGGGGATGGACACCGACCTGATGGGACACGTGCTTGAGCTTGCCCTCGGCGGTCGTGCCGAGAAAGCCGAACAGGAAGCCAACGAGCTGGCCGTCGGGCGCGAATGCGCCCAGGACAAGACCGCCGTTCTTCTGCGCCGTGACCAGGACGTGGCGGGGAGTGATGTCCACCCGGTCAAGAATACCCCATGCCGACCCCATCAGTTCCTCGGCGTCGCGGTACTCTTCGGGGTCCAGGAGGCGACGAATCTGATAACCAGGTGGGAGTCGGATGGCGCGGGGCGTGATTTGCATCGGCAAGTACCTGAGGGGCAAACGCGCCGGGGTGGGGGATGCCCACCCCGGCGCGTGCGAGGGCCAGTCAGTCTGTCTGTGGCCGGCGCAGCAGCGTCCACAACGACCAAAGGAAGATCAGGGTGATAAGTATGGCCGAGACTACGCAGTAGACGCAGATGGCCTCGATGACGAATAGCTCCAGATAGGTCAGGTAGGCCGAGTAGAGCACGCCGCCGAGGGAGATGCCGAAGATAGCCAGGGGCGCGTAGCGAGCCAGGGGCTGGGGTAGGCGGTCACCCCACACCGCCAGCGCCAGAATCAGGACATACATGCCAACGCCCAGGAAGGCGATGGGGATGCCCATGAACTCGGAGTAGCGGCTGGTGTTGACCGTCTCGCAGTCGCCGACACCGCCGCAGAACGGGACGGCCTTGAATAGCTTGACGTAGGACAGATAGAGGGAGTCCAGGATGCCCAGGCCAGCCAGAACCGGAATGACCCAGCGCCGCCAGTCCACTCCCACCGACGCTTCCGTGGTAACCGGGGCCGCCAGCGACGCGCTGCCGCTGGCGGTCATCGCCAGTGGCGGATCCACACCGGGCGGCGGTGGTGGGGAGGAGGGGCGACGGTTCTGTCGCCGCTTGTCGCGCTTGCTCATTTCTTCTTCTGTAGCTCCGCCTCGATCATCTGCTTGAGGCCCGGCACTTCCTCGGTCAGAATCATCTCCCCCGCCTTATCGGCGCTGGCAGGCGTACGACTGTTTGACGACCCCGCACAGCTTCTGGTCGTCGCCCGCGGACGCTGATCTCGCCCTTTCGCCAGGCGACGCTTGTCGTCAGCCTGGCCGCTCAGGCAGATCTGCGCCCCTACCTTGATCCTCTCGGCATTCGTAATGGGCGCACCCGGCGCAATAGGCACGGTCTGATCCTGAACTGACTTGTCGAAGGGCAGGAAGCCCTCTTCACACCGCTGCCGTCTCTAGCTTATGACCGCCCGCTTGGCCTGTTCACCGACGCCAGTACGAAGTCGCGATACTTGTGACTGTCCGCACGCACTGGCCGAACTGGGTCATGTCCAACCCCACCTGTTGCGCCAGCTTGTTAAGATTGTCGCGCGAGAAGCTGCCGGGCAGCTCGCTGCGCATACCAAAGAGAGCCTCGTGATTCTGCAGAACTTGATTTGTCCTGCGCACGTCGCCGCCTCAGCGGCATCGAAGGACTCCTGCCCCCAGGAAGGGAAAGTTAACGTACACCATGCGACCTCAAACCCCAAGCTTATGAATTCCCTTGTCGGGACCTCACGGGCCGTTTCGAGGGCGAAGCGCCGACAGAACGGTCATTGAAGTCGGAAAATTCGACGAGCAGCACCGGCGCGGTACTCGCGCCCTGCTCGGCAGCTTGGGTTTGCTGCACGATGGTCGGCTTGGGTTCGGTGTGACCGGTGCCCATGTGTCGTCTCAGCCATGACCGTCGTGTGCACGGCTAAGCAATCGGCTCCACACAGCCGCGCGTGGACGCTGCCCGGGGGCGGCGCAGTGGTGAGGCTGCGTGTCGAGTGGCGCGCCCGTCGCCGCCGGTGGAGGGGCGCGGCGCAGGCTGCCACGAGGGCGGCCAGCGCCAGGCCTATCAAGGTCATCAAGGTAGATTTCACTTATTCTGCTCCGCCAGCTCAATGGCTGCCTTCAAAGTATCGAAGCTGCCTGCCTCGATCTTGCGGTCGCCGACGAAGAGGGTCGGCGTGCCCTGCACCTGCTTGCCAGTGCTATCGTTCATGCTGCGGTCGATGAGCTTGTTGACATCGCCAGCGTTGTTCTTGAAACAGGCGCGCCACTGGTCCATGTTCAGGTTCAGACTACCCGCCATCTTCTCCAGGTTGGCGTCGCTGAACGCGCCCGCGTTCTCGTCCTTACCCTGGCTCATATACAGGAGATCGTGCATCTCCCAGAACTTGCCCTGGTTCTGGGCGCAGTGGGCCGCCAGAGATGCGCGATGGGACTCACCGTCGTAGTTAGCCTGACCCTGTCGAATGCGGTCGAGGAACTGAAAGTCACGGAAGACGTACTTGATGCGCCCTGTCTTGATAAGCTCTTCCTCGATCTTAGGCTCGACGGAGGCGACGAATTGGGCGCAGAAGGGGCACTGGAAGTCGGAGAAGTTCTGGACGACGACCTTCGCATCCGGGTTGCCCTTGAACGGGTAACCTTCAGCGGTGACGCCGACGGGGATGCCCTTGTCGCTCATGCTCGGCGGCGGCGTACCAAGCGCCAGGGGAGGCGATGTCGTGGCAGCGGTGCGCTGCTGGCTGTAGAAGATGGCGAAGCCCACCAGCGCGACGGCCACCACGGCCACCAGGATCAGGGTCATGGGTGAGATACCCTGTGATTTGGCGGGCGGCGCGGCCTTCTTGCCAGAGCCGCCAGGCGGCTTGCTCGGCGGTGGGCCGCTGGGCTTAGTCGATGCTGGCGGGGGACTCGACTTTGGGGGATTCGACTTGGGTCGGGACGAACTCTGCTTAGCCACCTAAACCTCCCCTATTCAATCTGAAATCTGCGACGCGTAGGCGTCAAACACAGGGTCAGCGGCGGCGTTGCCACCGCAAACGAGAGCCACAGGCCGTCGGCAGCCGATCAGGTCAACGCGGCCGGTCTGGAGCGCGGCGATCACCGCCGCGCCTGATGGCTCGACCAGTTGATTGCACTCGGCCCACAACCAACGCATAGCCGCCACCATCTCGGTATCGGTCACTAGCACGATCTCATCCACACAGGCACGGGTCAGGTCCAGGGTACGCTGACTCACGGCGCGCGGCGCGAGGGTCGTGGCGATGGTCCGCAAGCCACCACGCGGCCCGCTTCCAGGCTGGCCGTCATGGAGGGTGCGCCGACCGCCCCGATGACCTACGATGCGCAGATCGGGGCGACGCTGCTTGAGAGCCGCCGACATGCCGGCAATGAGGCCACCGCCGCCGATGGCGATGAGAACGAGGTCGGCATCGGGTATGTCGTCGAGCAGCTCCAGGCCCAGCGTGCCCGTGCCTTGTAGCGTGCCGTCGCTGTCGAAGGGGTGAATGTTGGGCAGCCCTTCGTCGCGGGCGAAACGGGTAGCAGCGGCCTCAGCCTCATCGTAGCTCTCGCCCACCTGAATCAACCTGACACCCCAGGCCGCGATACGTGCGGCGCGGTCAGGGGCTGCCGTGGCGGGAATGAAGATGGTCGCCGGTAGGCCCAGGCGATGGGCAGCATAGGCTACGGCCAGACCGTGATTGCCGCCGCTGGCTGCGACGATACCGCGCTCGCGCGCGGCCGCATCCAGTTGCAGCAGATTATTGAACGCGCCGCGGGCCTTAAACGATCCTGTCACCTGAAGATTTTCCAGCTTGAGTGTCAGGTGCGGCGCAAGGTCGCCCCGCAACGGCGGCGCGGGCGCAAGGGGCGTAGGGCGCACGTACGGCGCGACGCGGCTCTGCGCGGCCTCGATCAAGGGCAGGGCAACGCCCGGCCAACGCGCCAGGACGGAGGTAAGGTCCATCAGGCGTCCAGGCTATCGACCAGCAACTCGACATCGACCCGCGCGCCGGCCGCCAGATGGGTGATGTCTTCGGGCACGATCAGCAAGCAGTTGGCCCACGCCAGCGAGGAGAGGATGCCGGAGCCTTGTACCGTAACACCGTGGCCGCGCGTGGTGACCACAAAGTCGTCGCCGACGCGACGCACCCAGGCGCGCATGTAGTGGCGGCGACCGCTATTCTCGACAGCCTCGGCCAGCGTCGCCGGCAGCGCGACTCGCGTCGCCCCGCCCCGGCCCAGCAGGCGGAAGATGGCGGGGCGGGCGAAGGCCTCGAAGGCGACGGCGGCCGCGACAGGGTTACCCGGCAGACCGATGATCGGCACGCCCTGAATGCGACCGAAGGCCAGCGGCTTGCCGGGCTTAATGGCGACTTGCCAGAAGTCCATCGCCCCCTCGCCCGCCAGCACGTCCTTGACCACATCGTAGTCGCCGACGGACACGCCAGCCGAGGTCAGGAACAGGTCCACTCCCTCGGCGAGGCCCGCCTCGATCTTGGCGTGGAGGTCGGCATAGTTATCGCGGGCAATGCCCAGGGGCACGGGTACACCGCCCGCCTCCTGCACCAGGGCGGCCAGCGTGTAGCCATTACTGTTGCGAATCTTGCCCGGCGTCAAGGGCGTGTCGATATCCACCAGTTCGTCGCCAGTGGACAGGACAGCGACACGCGGCCGACGGTGGCAGGCCACGCGACCATAGCCGAGGGAAGCCAGTAGCCCAACGATGGGCGGGCGAATCACAATACCCGCCGCCAGAGCCACCGCGCCGGCCCGCACGTCCTCGCCCGCCTGGCGCACATTCTCGCCAATCTGGGGCGCCGCCAGGATGAGCACATCGCCAGCGTCGGCGCGGGTTCGCTCGAAACGTACCACCGCATCGGCGCCGTGGGGCAGCGGCGCGCCCGTCATGATGCGCACTGCCATGCCGGGCGACACCTCGGCATGGGGGGCGTCCCCCGCCGCCACCTGCCCCACGACGCGGAGGCGGACGGGCGCACCGACCGTGGCGGCGGCCGCGTCGACAGCGCGAACAGCGTAGCCATCCATGGCCGAATTGGTGAAGGGGGGAATATCCTGCCAAGCGCGCACATCCTCCGCCAGAACGCGCCCGTAGCTCGCCAGGAGCGGTACGTGTTCGGCGGGCAGGGGCGTCAGGACGCTGAGGATATGGTCAAGGGCCTGGTTCACCATCAAGAGTGTGGTCGTGGTCATCGGCCTCTCTCAGGCATAATCGGCGAAAGTATAGCACGGAAGTAACGCGCGCCGAAACCTGATTGTTCCTGGGCATCTGAACCTGACGCGGTAGCGTTGGGTGAGCGGTGGGCAGCGATAGGGCAACAGTCCAGCAGCAACAAGCGCGGTGTTGTATACTCTGAACGTGGTTTCTCCTCCTCCATCTGAGGAAGGGCCGCGCGGAACTGGGCGCCGCGCGGCCCTTCAGCATTTCCAGCCACCATG
>JAHCIE010000409.1 GCA_026129385.1 Anaerolineae bacterium | reverse complement strand
TCGCGCCGCACGTTCAGCGGCCGCCGGCCGCCCGCACTCACCAGGTCAGCCAGGCGCACCCGGGCGCGTGGCGTCCCGCGATCCCCCACATAAACCAACAGCGTCAGCCCGCGGTCGATGCTCGCCGCGCTGGGCGCGCTGTCGAGAAACGCCACCACCAGCCCCGTGAGCAGTCGCACTGCCGCCAACGGCTCACCAGCGTCGCCGGCGCCAGTGTCCACGAGCATAGCCTGGCCGTTGGCGAAGCTTGGGACGCCGTCGAACACCCCCACCGTCTGCGTGACCCGGGCCGCGCGAGCCGACCCACTACGCCCACCCCGCTGCATTAGCACCACCATTGGGTCCGGCGCGGCGTCTATCAGTTTGGAGGTGTCCGCGCGGTGGCTGAACATCACCGTGGGAGCGACACCGCCTGCGCTTCTCGTGACGACCCTCGAGGCGAAGGCGGGCGACCAGCCCATCGGCAGGGCGTTGCCCACCACCGTCGTAAGCTCAACAGGCGCGCTGTCGCCGTCGCGGCGCACGACGACGAAGGCTGTCTCACTCGTCGGCAACCCGGCCGCCAGGGACTCGCGCACCAGCAGCCCGCGCAGCGCCGCGTGCGTGTCCTTAACCATGTTCTCCGCGTATATCCTGGGCGCTGCATCCGCCCGCGGCAGCACATCATCCGCGCGGTAGCCCAGCCGCTCGAGCCGGGCGCGTAGGTCGCCCACCTGGTAAGCCGAGGCCATCAACCCCTCGAGGCGGTTCAGGCGGGGCGCGGCGAACAGGGCTGGCAACGCCTCAACGCCGCCGGATGGCGCGAGCGAGGCCTGGGTTTCAGTCAACGTTCGGCCGTCGGCAACCAGGCGCACCACCAGGTCGTCCCCCGCCGCCAACGGCGCGCGGCCAGCCAGCCACACGGCCCGTCCGGCGGGCAGGTCGCCCAGGTCGAGGCTCGCCCAGCCCGCCGCGCGACCGGGTAGGGCGGGACCACGCGCCGACAGCGCAGCCTCGCGGTTCACCTCAAGGCATGTATCCACGGCCAGCGGCGCGGCCCACTCCGCCAGAATCTCGTCCAGGGCGGTGGCGATGTCCTCCTCGTCGGGCGCGCTGGTCAGGAAACGGGCAACGCCGCCGCCCCGATCGGCCATCTCATGCGCCAGGTAGCTATTGGGCGCAGCGTCGATGCAAACGATGCTGACACGGCGGTGGTCAGGGCGGCGCGCCTCGTCGTCCACCAGGCGCAAGATGCGCGCGTTGTCCGACACCTGAGCGTCGGTGATGACGAGCAGGTGCCGGGCCACCTCGCCCTCTGTCCGGGGTAGGCTCAGCGCCTGCTCCAGGGCCACGCCCAGTTCCGTCCCACCCATCGGCCGCTCGGCGCGGACAAAGGCGATAGCCGCCTCGATGGCATCCGGCGTCGCCGCCTGAAGCGTGTCCGCAAACCAGTACTGCACGCTGTCGAACAGGCACACGGCGAAGCGGTCCTGCGCGGTCAACTGGCGCAGAAACGAGCTTGCCGCCCAGACCGCCGCCGCCCACTTGGCTCCGTACATCGACCCTGAGTGATCGACCAGGAGCAGCGCCTCGCGAGGCTTGAGGTCACTCGGCGCCGTCAGGGGCGGCGCGGCCAGGGCCAGGAAGTACACATTCGCCTCGTTCGCCGGGCGCTGGGTCCATACCTGGAGCGTGGGGCGCGTGGCGTCCTGCGCCGCCCGCCAGCGTAGCGCCAGGTCGCGATCGGGCGTCACCTCACCATCGGCGAGGCGCACGCGCAGGCCCATAGCCGCTGGTGTCACGGCCAATGCGTGGCTAGGGCTGGCGATGGCCTCGACGCCGCGCATTGTCAGGTCCAGAGTGAACCGGTGGCCAGGGTCGCGCATAATGAGTAAGGGTTGACCGTGGGCGTGTCGGCCGGCCACCTCGTCGCTACGCACGTAGCGCGGTGCGGTGGTCAGCGGGATGCGCAGCGTCCAGACGTCGCCCTCGGGGCGCGGGAGCTGGACCAGATGCGTCTCGACGGTCACATCCTCATCGGGGCGAATGCCCGCCACGCGCAGGGTGAATACGTCGGGCGACTCGCGGGTGAGCAGGGCAGCCTGGTGACCTTCCGCTCTGGCCTGCTCGTAGGCCTGTTCAGCCTCTTGCCGCTCGCGTAAGTCGGTGCGAATCTCGGTAGCGCCGAAACGCACCCAGACGCCCGTCACGGCAGCATCGCCGGGCAATGGGAAGCGGTAGATTACCTCCACGGTCTTGTCGAGGACGCTGCGCTCGAAGCGGAAGAGCTGGTTCAGGCGCAGATCGGCCAGCGGACCGACGACGGGTCCCGTCAGATCGCTTCGCCGCAGCGGCACGAACAGAACGGGTTGGTCGGGCTGGCTGTCGGGACTCACAATCTCCATTGCCGGAATGCCGCCCAGGCGGGCGTTCTCGTAGGACGAGCGGTTGAACATGGCGTTACCCTCCTGCGCGCCTCCCGCGACGCGCCTGTAGTCAGTAAGACAATGGCAACGTGTCAATCCTTACATCGCGAACAACCCAATCTTCCTTGCCGCCCCCCGCCTGATGGCGTAGCGGACTGAAGAGGAGCCTGACGCGATCAGAGGGTGTACGAAGCCGGCCCCGGCCGCGTCTAAATGGGTGGACGGGATTTCGCCTCGACGTTGAGGTGTTGTATGCTCGACTGGAAGATCGGCGATGAGCACGTCGTCATTGGCAAGCCGCTAGAGGCGGAACGGCCGCCCCGCGCGCCGCGTCCCTGGCGGCGCTGGCTCGCGCGCGGGGTGGGCCTCCTGGCCGTCGTCGCCGTCATCGCGCTGGCCTACACGTGGCGTATCTACACCGTACGCCACGACCGGCTGCACGCCGACGCCCAGGCGGCGGTGGATAGCGAGATGGTGACCCTGTTAGGCGGGGCGCAGGGCGCGGTGACGTGGGACGAAGCGGCCGACCGCCTATGGCAGACCCGCTACGTGGCCTTCGCGCGGACTTGGGCGCGAGCAGCCGGCGGTCAGGCGATAGCGCGGGTACAGGACGTGGAACTGATTGCGCCCGACCTGGCCCTGGTCCTGGTCGAGACGCGCGTTGGCAGCCCCGGTCGTGAGCGGGTCTTGCAGTCCACGCGGGCGTATCGCATTGTAGGCACGGAGTGGGAGCGTACCAGCATCGACGAGCGTGCCTGGGGGCCGTGGGACGTCCTCGAGACGGCTCGCTTCCGCCTGGTCTACCATCGCCGCGACGCGGACCTGGCGAAGGCCATCGCCGACGGGCTGGACCTGTTCGCCGAGCGACTGGCCTGGCACTATGGCCCCTTCCTGCCCCAGCAGCGCACCAGCATTGTCATCGATGTCAGCGACTCTTGGACGGAGATCGTGCGTACTGAGGAGGGGTTCCGCGTCGGCTCGCCCCTGGCCTCCTTCAACGGCGTTGACACGCAGGACACCCCTGCAAGCCACGTGCGCTGGAATCTAGCCTGGGGCCTGGTAAGTCAGGCGGCGCAGGACAACGGACCGGACGCCCGCACGGGAAGCTGGCGCGGTCTGCGTGGGGCCATGCTGCAAGCCGAGGCGCGACTCTTCGCCACACCGCCCGCCGGTACCCGTCAGGCGACGAGCGCCGCCCTGCGCGCTGCCCTGGCTGAGGGGCGTCT
>JAHCIE010000408.1 GCA_026129385.1 Anaerolineae bacterium | reverse complement strand
CAGCAAAACGGTTTGCAAGACCTGCGCCTTTTGAACCGCGAGCAGATGCGGGAAATCGAACCGCACGTGGGCGGCATCGCCGCTCTGCACGTTCCCCAGGAGGGCATTGTGGATTACCTGAAAGTCTGCGAGGTGTTGCAGCGCAAAATCACTGAGCAAGGCGGTCGCGTGGTCACGCAAGCCCGCGTCACCGGGTTGCTCTCGCGGCCTGACGGCTGGCAAGTGCAATCCACCGCCGGCGATTACGAAGCAAGCCTCCTGATCAACTGCGCCGGGCTGCACTGCGACCGTGTTGGCGAGCTGGCAGGAGAAACGCGCGCGGTGCGCATCGTTCCCTTTCGCGGCGAGTACTACTTCCTCAAGCCAGAGCGCGCCGTCCTGGTGCGCGGCCTCATCTACCCCGTTGTCGACCCCGCGCTGCCCTTCCTCGGCGTCCACTTCACCCGCACCATCGACGGCCGCGTCGAGGCTGGCCCCAACGCGGTACTGGCCTTCGCCCGCGAGGGCTACACCATGACCCGCATCGCACCGCGCGAGATGGCGGCCCTGGCCGCCTACCCCGGCTTCTGGGGCGTGGCCCGCCGCTGGTGGCGAACGGGCGCCTTCGAGTTCTACCGCTCGCTGAGCAAGGACGCCTTCGTGCGCTCGCTGCGCCAGCTCGTACCCGACCTGCGCGGCGACGACGTAGAACGGGGTGGCGCGGGCGTGCGCGCCCAGGCTGTCGGCCCCGACGGCGCGCTGGTGGATGACTTCCGCATCATCGAGACACCCACCGCGCTCCACGTCATCAACGCGCCGTCACCGGCCGCCACGGCATCGCTGACCATCGGCGAGCATATCGCCACCCGCGCCGCCGCCACCTGGGGGTGGGCCTAGACGCCTTCACGCGCCGTGGATTCTCGGCCCAACATGTGCTATAATTCGGCCAGCCACTAAACGCCCGAAGGAGTTTCCTAAATTGAACATCACCCCACAGGGTATCGAAGAGCATCAGACCGTCCTCCAGATTGAGGTCGAGCCTGAGCGACTCCAACGCGCCATGCAGCAGGCGGCCCGCCGTCTGGCTACCCGATACCGCATCGCCGGCTTCCGACCCGGCAAAGCCCCCTACAGCCTCATCGTCCAGCGCTTTGGCGAGGACATGATTCGCGACGAGGCTATCGAAGAGCTAGGCCCGCAGATCTACCAGGACGCCGTGCGCGAGCAGGGTCTCGAACCCTACGCCCCCGGCCACATCGACGTGGTCGAGCGCGACCCGCTCATCTTCCGCGCCCTCGTGCCCCTCAAGCCTAGCGTGGACCCGGCCGACTATCGCTCGGTCAAGGTCGAAGCCCCTGACTACGAGATAGATGACGAGGACATCCAGGACATCATCGAGGAGTTGCAGGAACAAGAAGGAACCTGGAACCCGGTCGAGCGCGCCGCCCAGCTCGACGATCAGGTGATGCTGACGGTCCACGGCGAAGCCGACGGCGAGCGCATTATCGACGCCCACGACCAGGAGGTGGTGCTGTCGGCCGACTTGTTCGGCCAGTTTCCGCCTGACTTCGTGGACGAGTTGATCGGCATGTCGGCCGGCGACAGCCGCGAATTCACCCTCACCTACCCGGAGGACTACGAGGTCGAAAGCCTGCGCGGCAAAGAGGCCACGTTCGACCTCAGCATCGAGGATGTCAAGGAGCGCGAGCTACCGGAGCTAACCGACGACTTCGCCGCCGGCCTCGACCTGCAAGGCGTGGCAACCCTGGCTGAGTTGCGCGAGCGCATCCGCATCAACGAGTCGCTCCGCCGCGCCCGCGATGCGCGCTCCGAGTTGGAGGAAAAGGTCCTCGACGCCGTGGTCGACCAGGCCATCATCGACTATCCACCCATTCTCGCCCAGCGCGAGTTGGAAGACGAGGTCGAGCGCCAGGCGCAAGGTATGCAGCGCATGGGCTTCACCCTGGAGAACTACCTGCGCTTCAGCAACACCAGCCTCGACCAGTTCCGGGCCGGGCTGCTGCCGGGCATCGAGCGCCGCATTCGCCGCGCCCTGTTGCTGGACGAGATTGCCACCCGCGAAGACATCTCCGCACCGGACGGCACGCCGCCCGATGTGGCTGGCAATGCTCGGCTGCACGCCGCCCTCAACTGGCTCATCGAGTCGGCATCGGGCAAGGGGCCAGACTGGCCGCCCATGCCAGACCTGCCCACGGCCACCGAGACGGTCGAGGAGATCGACATTATCGAGACCCCCGACGAGACCATCATCGTCGACACGGTCGCCGAGGTGGAGGTCGCCGACGCGGCCGAGGGCGAGACGACCAAGGACTTCAAGGACGCTTAGGCGGATCAAGGACGAACGACAGGGACCAGGCAATAGCCTTCAAAGTGGGTTATACGATGAGTCCTTTGTCCTTCGTCTTTGGTCAGGTGTAAGACCAGACGTTCGGATTGCAACCAAACGGTACGGGTTGTGATATAATGGTGTAGGACGTAGCAAGAGAAAGGAACGTGTACCAATGCTGCCCAGCGGGTTGATTCCCTCCGTGATCGAGAACACCGGCCGCGGCGAGCGCGGCTGGGACATTTTCTCCTACCTCTACAAGGAACGCATCGTTTTCCTGGGCACCCCGATTGACGACCAGATCGCCAATCTCATCGTTGCCCAGTTGTTGTACCTCGACAGCCAGGACCCGGAGAAAGAGATCAAGATGTACATCAACTCTCCGGGCGGCGTCATCTACGCCGGTCTCGCCATCTACGACACCATGCAGGCCATCCGCGCCCCCGTCTCCACAGTGGCCGTCGGCATGACCGCCAGCATGGGCACGGTCATCCTGGCCTCCGGCGAGAAGGGCCGCCGCTACGCGCTGCCCAACGCCACCATCCACATGCACCCGGCTGGCGGCGGCGCGCGCGGCTACACCCAGGATGTCGAGATCGTTGCCCGCGAGCTGCTGCGCCTCCAGCGCCGCATGCACGAAGTGCTGTCGCATCATACGGGCCAGACCATCCAGCGCATCGCGCGCGACTTTGACCGCGACCGCTACCTGGACGCCCTGGCGGCGAAGGAGTACGGCCTGGTCGACGAGGTGCTGCCCGGCCCCGAGATCCACTTCACCGAAGAGTCGCGGCCTGAAGACGTTCGGTATCGGGAGGAATTCGATGGCAAGAAGTAGCCGCCGTGGGGGCGGACACATCTGCTCCTTTTGCAAGCGCGAGCAGGACCAGGTCAACCGCTTGATCGCAGGCCCGGACAACGTCTATATCGGCGACGAATGCGTGGACCTCTGCAAGGAGATGCTGCTGGAGGAGGCGCAGGAGATAACGCCCCCGGCCCGCGACTTCAATCTGCCCAAGCCGCCCACCCCGAAGGAAATCTACCGCCGCCTCAACGAGTATGTCATCGGCCAGGACAGGGCCAAGAAGGTCCTGTCCGTGGCCGTGTACAACCACTACAAGCGCATCCGGGGCGCCATGCGGCCGGAGGACGTGGAGCTTCAAAAGAGCAACATTCTCCTCATCGGCCCCACCGGCTGCGGCAAGACCCTGCTGGCCCAGACTCTCGCCAAGATTCTCGATGTACCCTTCACCATCGCTGACGCCACCGCCCTGACCGAGGCGGGCTACGTGGGCGAAGATGTCGAGAAC
>JAHCIE010000407.1 GCA_026129385.1 Anaerolineae bacterium | reverse complement strand
GGGAGCTGGGGCCGGTGCCCATGCTGCCACTGTGGTCGATGATGAGGAGCAGCGCAACGGGCGGCCGCTCCTTACGCGGCAGCGGGTCCATCTTGACAGGCAGCGTCGCCTCTAGGGGCGTGCCTTTGTATTGACCGAGGGCATAGCTGTGGCGACCGCCGATAACGACCAGGCCGCGCCCCATTTGACGCACGTACTCCTGGAGCAGCAACATCTGCTCGCCGTTGAGGCTGCGTTCCGCCACCTGCACGGTAGCCGTCGGGTTGGCAGGCACATCGAGGAGGATGACCGCATCGTAGGCGGCCAGGCTCGACAGGCGGCCCGGCAGGTCCTTAGGGCCGCGCGCCTCGGCCGTCACGCCTGCCCCGTCAAGGGCTGCGCGCAAGGCATCGGACCCACCCGGCTGCGCCTCGATGATGAGTACCCTGGGGCGCGGATAGACACGGGACAACCCTTCAAGGGCATTGTTCTGGGGCACGCCGTCGCTGGCGGCCTTAACCTCGGCGCGAAACGTGGTGAAACCCGGCGCATCGGCGCGACCGGGGAACGTAAAGGTGTTGCGTCCCTGGCTCAAGCTCACATTCTCATTGGCAACCTGGCTGCCATCGCGCGACAGGCTTAGCGTGGCCGGTCCCGCGTTCGGCGCGTCGACCGTTAGCGCCACCTCGAACTGTTCACCCTCGCGCAACGTCGCCGGGGCCGACAGGCCGACCATGCGCACGTCCTGGGATCCGGTCGCAGGGCGGGCAACGGTGTCCAGGCGCACGCCCGCGTCGGCCAGGCGTTGTGTTGCGGCCACGGCGTCGCCATGGGTGGGCACGCCGTCGGACAGCAACACCAGCCGCCCCTTGCCGCCAAGCAATTGTCGGCCAAAGTCGAGGGCGGCGGCCAGGTCGGTTCCCGCTGCCTGAGCCGCGCCCACGCCACCCGGTGCGATGACCGGGTCATGGGCGGGGTCGAAGGCGACCTCGGTCACGGGACGCGCGCCGAAGGTGACGACCGGCGCGCCCGCGAAGCTCTGGGTGCGGGCGTCGGCCACCCAGCGGCGCAAGGCAGCGCGGCCCTCGACGCCGAGGCTTAGTGACTGGTCAACGAGGAAGACGGCGCGCTCTGCGGGTGGGGCCGGATTGAGCACGGGATTGGCCAGCGCGACAACGATGAGGGCCACGATGGCGAGGCGCAGCAAGGCGGCGGGCCACGGCCAGCGCCGCCGCCAGAGCCACGCCGCGAAGAGGGGCAGCAGAAGGAGCAATAGCCACAGGGCCTGCGGTTGACGAAAAATCATATGCTGTTCCGACTAGACTCACGGGTGCGATGCGTTATGCTTACTTGACTGATGATGCTGCGATTCTCCGCGCCCTGCGCTTCTACCAGCGTCGCGGCTTCCGGCTAATGGCGCTGCGCCCCGACGCCGTCACCCACGGCCGCCGCCTCAAGCCTGAGATCGCGCTCCTCGGCCACGACGGTATCCCCATCCGCGACGAGATCGAACTCGAAATTCACCTCTAGCTACCGCGCCAGGGCCGGGCGCAGTGACACCCAGGCGTCAGGCTGGTCGGCGAGCCAGGCGCGGGCGCGCGCGCTGACATAGGTGAAGCCGTAGCCGACGGGTCGAAAAAAGTCGCAGCCATCCCAGCTATCAAGCTTGAGGTAGAGGCGCGCCTGCCACGGGTTCGGGCCGACACTGACCTTCTCCAGCTCGCCACCCTCCTCAGCCACCAGTTCCCACAACGCGCCCATCGCCTCGGCCAGGGCCGGATCGTGGGGGCGTTGCAGAATGTAGTCGTCGGGATCGCCAGAGTCGGGCAAGGCCGGCGGCAGTTCCGCCGCGCGGTCCCAGCCGACCCAGTCAAGGTAGACGATGCGCGCCTTGTGGACCGGGCGAAAGACGAAACCCGTCAGCCCAGACTCCTCGAGACGCTGACGCAGCGCATCGGTGACGACGACGTTGTCGCCTGCCACGGTGATGGAGGGTACGTAGGGTCCGACGCGCTCAAGCTGCAGCTGACCGTCGCGGCGCGGCAGCCGCTCGGTCAGGCCCGCCACGAGGACATCGCCATAGTCCTCCCACGGCACATCGGGGCGATGCAAGAGATAACAGGTTGGGTCGGTCATGAACGTCCTATGTGTGTTCTTGGAGTGTGGCAGCCGTGCTGCCGCAGCGGGAGCATGCCTCCCACACTCCAGGCAAGAGCTACCGCCGCGCCACCACGGCCTCGACGCCCAGGGCGACGAGCGCGGCCAGCGCGAGCAACATCCACAACTCTCGGCCGCCCGGCTCGGCGGAACTCGCCAGCGCGGCCGGCGGCGCAGCCTGGAAATTCGGCACGGCCTGGGGCCGTACGTCTGACTCCAGGGCCGAACCGGCATGGACGGCAAAGCGGCCTGACCACGTCACAATGCCACCGCGCGATTCAGTAGCGGTGTAGAGGCCGGGCGTCTCGGTACGGTCCAGGGTTCCACTCTGGCCGAGGGCGACCGGCTGTTCGCCCGCATCGGTCTGACGCGCGACATTGAGAACGGCGCCCGGCGCGGCCGACAGGGCCACCGGCTGGCCCGCCAGGACGGCGGGGGGTAGGGGCGGGCGCGTGACCTCGGCCACGGCGCGAGCCAGGAGGACCGGAAAAGCCAGCTTGGCGGTCAGGTTAGTCTGCTTCAGGTCGAAGGTCAGCGCAACGACCCGGCTCGAACCGTTCTGGCCGCGCGCGAGCAGCGGGTGGTCGCGGACGCCGACCACAGGCTGCGCCCAGGCAGGCAGCGTGACCCTGGGGACGTTGTCGAAGCGCACCGCCCCCAGGTCAATGCCGCTGACCAGCGGATCGTCGCCGCGCTCGACCGCCAGATTCTGGCGCGGCGCGCCCGCGCGGAAGATGCTATCCGCGGGCGGGCTGACGATAATGACGCCGCCCGGCGGCAGAGTCGCGGGCAGGTAGCCCTCGAAGACGGTCAACTCCGTATCGGGGGTTGGGGTGTAGTTTTCGGGCGCGACCGTGGTTACGCGCAGGGTCGGGTTGGCGCGCAGGGCGCGGGCCAGCGCGTCGGTATTCTTGCCGGCGACGACGGCCGAACGGCGGCGGCCTTCTTCCAGGCTCAGGTATGCCCTATCATCGGCGACAAGCGCGTCGGAGCCGACGAGTCGCACCTCGACAACCTTGACGCCGGCCGGCACGGTCCATACCTGGTCGTAGTCACTCTCCGCCGCCAGGCGCACGGGGACGTCGGCGATGCGGTCGCCGTCGGCCAGGAGTTGCAGGCGACGCTCAGCGGGCGTGGCGGCGGCGTTGGCGACGCGAGCGAAGATGGCCGTCTGTCCGTCGGCACGGCGGCGAGCGGACACGGATTGGAGCGACTGATTGCCCGCATCACGGCCGAGGCTGGGCCAGACGAGGGGCGCGGCCACGCTCGTGGGCAGGTCGCGGCGGCTGGCGGGGGCCAGGGCGCGGTCGCTGAGGACAGTGATCTGGTTGTCGTAGCCCGCGTCAACCACCCCATCGGCCAGGTAGAGAGCCGTTGCCAGGTCGGTCCCTGTGCCGCCGGGGGTCAGGCGGTCCAGGGCGGCCGCGACGGTAGCCCTATCGGCGGCGGCAAGATCGGAAGAGCACACGTCTGAACTCCAGTCACTGCTTACGATCTCGGATT
>JAHCIE010000406.1 GCA_026129385.1 Anaerolineae bacterium | reverse complement strand
CGCGCCCAGCCGTAGACCCATCACGCGGTCGTTCTCCTGGCCGCGCGCCGTCAGCATGATGATCGGAACCGTCGAGCGCTCACGCAGCTGCTTGCACATCTCCCAGCCATTTAGCCGCGGCATCATCACATCCAGGAGGGCCAGGTCTGGTTGGAACTTGTCAAAGGTCTCCAGACCCTGCACCCCATCGTGCGCTTTGGCGATCGTGTATCCCTGGCGTTCCAGATACACTGCCAGGGCATCCACAAGGCGCTGGTCATCGTCGACAATCAAGACCTTGCCGCGCTCAGCCCCTGGCCGAACCTCATCGGCCTCTACCGTGACAGTCATCCGAGTCCTCCTCCTCTCATGTGCCCACCCCTCTTCGGCTCATGATGAAGCCATCCCGACTGGCAAGGCCGCCGGCAGCAGGACCGTAAACTCGGTGCCATCGCCGATTTCGCTCACCACTCGAATTTCCCCCCCGTGGGCCTCCACCGCCGCCTTGACCAGAGGCAGGCCAAGGCCTGTTCCCTGAATACCGGACTCGGTTGTGGAAGAGACACGGTAAAACTTCTCGAACAGGTGCGGCATGGCATCGGCCGGAATGCCAATGCCGCTGTCGCGCACCCTCAGCCGCAGCCAGATCGCCTCATCCCGGCTGGTCGTATCCAGCATGACCATGACCGACCCACCCGGCTTATTGTACTTCACCGCATTCACGATCAGATTGCGAAGGATTAACCCTAGCAACTGCCGGTCACCCCAGGCCCTGGGTATGCCCGGCGCGACTTCGACGCCAATGTCGATCTGCCGATGCGCCGCCTGGGCCCTGGTCACCGTGACGATCTCCTTGATGAGCGCGGGTAGCGACACCGCCGCATGCTCCATCTGGGGGCGGCCCGCCTCGAGCCGCGACAGATCCAGCACGTCGTTCACCAAATCCGTCAGGCGATCCGTCTCCTGGTCGACGATGGACAGGAATTGCTGCGGTAGCGCCTCGTGGCGGTCATGGAAGTGCAGCAGCAATTCCGTGTATGCCTTGATCGATGTCAATGGCGCGCGCAACTCATGGGAGAAGTTCGCCACAATCTCGCTCTTCAGGCGGTCGACCTCTTTCAGGGCCGTCACATCCAGCAGGCTGATCAGGTAGCCAGGCCGCAGCGGCGCGACCCCCATCAGTGCATCGCGCCCCTCCGCCGCGATGTGAACCTCCACCATCTGCCGCGTCTCCGAGTCGCTCGCCTCGTCGGCCCTGGCGAGCAGGTCCGAGGCGCGCGGGTCGTCGATCACGCGCCGTACTGGCCGGCCGACGGCCGCCCAGGCGCGCGGGCCGAGCATAGCCGCCGCTGCCGGATTGAGGGCCACCACACGCCAGCCGCTGTCGACAACCACCAGGCCCGCCTGCGCCTCATTCATGATCGTCTCGGCGCGTTGTCGCGCCTCGACGGTCGCCTCGTACAGGCGTCCGGCCGTCACGGCCGCCGCCAGCTGATCGGCCACGGCCTGCATCACCGCCACATCGGTTGGCTTGAACGAGCCAGGCGCATCACGAACGACCAGTAGCGTGCCGAGCGCCTGATCCCCCTGGCGCAGCGGCGCGGCCATCGCCGACTCCGGTCGGGTGTGGTCGAGGAGGCAGCACGGCTGGGCATCGACCGCCCCATCCCTGGCTACCACCACCTCACCGCGCACGAACGCCGCCCGACACAGGCCGCTGCGCGGTTCCAGGCAGGTGTGACACCCTCCGCCACTCCCCGCCCGGTGACTGACGGCCTCAACGTGCAATACGTCGGACGACCCATGATGGAGCAGAACAGCGGCGCGGGTGAGACCCAGGTCAGCCGTCAAGGACTGCACGGCCGTTTCCAGCACCGTGTCCACTTGCAGCGACGCCGTCGTCAATCGCGCAATACGGTTGACCAGGCCCAACTGCTGCACGCGCTCGCGCTCCGCTTCGTACAGCTGCGCATTGTTAAGGGCAAGGGCAGCCTGCTGCGCGAACACCCGCATCAGCCGCAAATCTCGCTGCGAGAAACCCCGCCCCTCGGGTCCATTGACCACCGTGAGGGCGCCGATTGTTTCTCCCTTTATCTGTAACGGAACAATGACCAATCCTGTAACGCCAAGCTCACGACATGTTTAGACGTAAGGGTGATCTGCGTGCGCATTGTTGTCGTGCTGGTCGCGTGTCTCCGTCAGAGCACAACCAAAGCCAGAGTTGGCCGACTGGCCTGAGCCGAGGGCGCAATGGACGTCGCTAGCCGAACACGCGACACACTCGCGCTTGGCCGTCGGCGGTCGGCAGGTTAACCTCGGCCCCCATCGCCCCACCCGTCAACTCGCGCGCCTTGTTCGTCGTCTGAAGCACATCGTTCGGACTCAGCTCCACCGACACAGCCTGCGCCGTCGCATACAGCGCCGACAGCTCCTCCGCGTCGCGTCGCATCCTGGAAATGATCGGCGTTCACCAGAGCCACCGCTGTCTGGGCCGCCACCGCACCCAGGCCCAGCTCATCTACCTCGTCGAACTCGTTGGCGGTCTGGCTTTGCACGTCGATCACGCCCAGCACATGGCTGCCCATGCTGATGGGCACGGCCAGTTGGGCGCGCGACGTGGGGAGCGTACCCGCGTCCAGCAGGGTCGGCGTCGGCTCACCGTCAGGGACGAGCACTGACTGCCCCATCCGCGCCACCCAACCAATAACCCCTTCGCCCAAACGAACCGGGGAACGGTCAACATCCCCTGCGGCGGGCACGGCGTGGTCGCCCTGGATCAGGTACAGGCATACTGTCGGATAGCTCAGGTGGCTGCCGACCAGGGCGATCACCTGACTGAGGAGCGCGTGACGATCCAGGCTCATCGCCACCTGGCGGTTGATCTGCTGAATGGCCTCCAGTTGACGCGCCTTGCGCTGCTCCGCCTCATACAGCCGCGCCGTATGAATGGCCGACCCGGCCTGAGCCGCGAAGGCGGAGACAATCTGCACCGTAGCCCTGTCGAAACCGCGCCGAGCGTCGGGATGTGTCAGCACGATGGCCCCCATAGCCACATCGCCCCACACAATAGGCACGGCCAGCGTCGTCCCCCCGTCACTCCTCGATGCGCGCGACAGACGACCACTGCCGCTACTAGAATTGCCGACAACCAGCGGCATGCGCGCGCTCACCGCCCGGCCCGCTATGCCTTCGCCGGCCGGCAAGCGCAGCTCCCCATCCGCCGGCCAGTGGTAACCCGCCGTCAGCACCAAATCCTCGCGGCGCGGGTCCACCAGAAAGATGCCACCATGCGCGGCCGCGCTGACGGCCGCGGCTCGCCGCAAGACCGCTTCCAGCAAGTCGGGCAAGCCCAGCTTCGCATTCAGGTCGGCCGACATCGCCCACAGCGACTCCAGGCTCGCCAGGCGCTGCTGGCTCTCGCCCGTCAGCCGCTGGTTCTCCAGACTGACGTTCATCGCCCCCGCCACGGCTTCCAGCAGGGGCATGTCGTGCCGCGTAAAGGGTCGGCCAGCGCTACTCTGGACGCTCAGCACGCCCAGCAGTCGCCCCTTGTAGTGGAGCGGAACCGCAATCTCCCCCACCACGTCTGGCGGGCCGCCCAGAAAATCAGGGTCGGCCTGGACATCGACGACCCATTGGGTTTGCAGGCCGCGCGCGGCGC
>JAHCIE010000405.1 GCA_026129385.1 Anaerolineae bacterium | reverse complement strand
CAGGAACACCAGGATCAGGACGGCCAGGATACCAAGCGCGGCTGTCCCACCCAGGAACACCCGGTCGCCGAGGTTCATACCTCGGCGACCGGTGGACAGCGACACCCGCGCGGGCGGCTTGGTTTGCTCGAGCATAGCCATAGCGTCTCTCACTTGCCAGGGAAAGCCCGGCCGCCGTTCACCTGAATACTGCACACCTTATCCAGGGCCAGCTTCGCCAGCTCGGGCGGTAGGGCTGCGTAGCCCAACTCGGTTGCTACCTTCTGGCCGTCGGTCAGCCCCCACCACATGGCCCGCGTCACCGCCTGGGCCTTTGGCGCATCAGTCTGATTCTGATGGGCCAGCAGCCAGGTCGGCGTAGAGATGGGATAGGCGGCGTCGCCCTCGGCGTTGATGATGGTGAAGCGCAGGTCAGGCGGGATGGTCTTGGCTGAATTCGCCGCTGCCGCGGTAACGCCTTCCAGAGAGGGCTTGACAAACTTACCCGCCTTGTTCTTGATGTTCGCCATCGCCATCTTGTTCTGCTCGGCGTAGATCTGCTCGACATAGCCGATAGAGCCGGGGTTGTTCTTGACTTCACCAGCCACGCCCGCGTTCCCCTGCGCGCCGAGGCCGGTCGGCCAGTTGACCGTCGTGCCCGCGCCGACCTTCTCCTTCCAGGCTGGATTGGCGGCGGCCAGCCACGAAGTGAAAGCGTTGGTCGTGCCCGATCCGTCCGAGCGGCGGATGGCCACGATATTCTGGTCGGGCAGCGTTACATCGGGGTTCTCGGCCACAATCTTGGGGTCGTTCCACTTCCTGATGTCGCCCAGGTAGATGCCGCCCACCGTCTCGCCCGACAGATTCAGGGGCTGCGTCACATTCGCCAGATTGTAGGTCACGACCACCGCACCCATGGCTGTTGGGATATGCAGGATATCCGGCGCGGCCTTGAGCTGAGCGTCGGTCATGGGCGCGTCACTCGCCCCGAAGTCCACAGTCTTCTCGGTGATCTGCTTGATGCCCGCGCCGGAGCCAACGCCCTGGTAGTTGACCTTGACGTTGGTCAGCTTGTTATAGTCGCTGAACCAGCGGGTGTATAGTGGCTGGGGAAAGGTGGCGCCCGCCCCAGTGAGGGCATTGGCTTCGCCGGCGAAAGGCCCGGCAACCTTAGCATTATAGTTACACCCGCCACTCGCCGCTGAGCCACCCGTAGTCGGGGCCGATGTTGCCACCGGAGAGATAGCGGTGGACGCCGCTGCCTTACTGCTCGCCACGGCCGTTGGGGCGGCTGGCTGCGTGGTGCCGCCACCCTGACCGCAGGCGGCCAGGGCGAGCGCCATCAGGCTGACCGCCAGCGCAGCCAGAGCAGGATTGATCGTCTTGGGCATGCCCCGTTTCTCCTCTCAATCGTTGACAAGAATGCGCCAAAGTAGACGCCTCCACCTCAGCGCAGGACGGCGACCGTCCAGCCCTGCGCATCTATCCAGCCTCGCACCTCTGGCGTATCATCCACCGTCACGACTCGCGGCCGGCCGTCGCGCCACAGAATGAATTGCAGCACCCGGCGGTCCCGGCGCAGGGCATCGGTCATGGCGTACACGGGCGGCTCCACGACCCACCCTTGCGCCAACGCGGTGTGGAGCGCCATGTCGTTGTCGAGATCAGCTAGCATAGTGACCATACTTCGCCTCACAGACTCATGGAAACGCCCAGGAGAGGCGACCGAACCCACCCTGGGCAGCAGAGGAGGCGAGGCCGCGCTTCCGCGAGTTACCTCACCTCCAATATGGGGCTATCCAGTTAAGCAGCCTTTAAGGCTCTATTAGGGCCATGCTAAATGTCTGTTAAGCCGGGTTAACGTCGGTCGTTGCATCGCCTCAGGCGGCCGGCAGGGTGAAGTAGAATGTTGCGCCCCGGCCTTCGTGACTGGTTACCCAAATGCGGCCCTCGTGCGCCTCGACCAGGTGACGCGCAATCGCCAAACCTAGCCCGGCTCCTACGCGATGGGAGCGCTCACGGGCGCGATCGCTCTTGAAGAACCGCTCGAACACGCGCGGCAGGTCGCTTGCAGCGATCCCCGGCCCTTCATCCGCGACCGAGAACAGCACATCGCCGCCTTCCGGTGGCATCGAGTCAACCGGCTCACATCGAACAAGAATGACACCGCCTGTGGGGGAATACTTCACGGCATTGTCCAGCAGATTGGTCAAGACCCGCTCGATCTTGTCCTCGTCGGCCAGGACCTGCACCCCCGCGTCGACCTCAATGGTAAACGCAATGTCCCTCTGCACGGCCTGGGGTCGCAGTCGCGCCACGGCCGTCTCAATCAGATCAAGGGCCTCACATTCTGCCAGGCGCAGCGGCAGCCGACCATCCTCGATCTGGGTGAGATCGAGCATATCGTTCACCAGGCGCGCCATCGCACCTACCTCGCCGGAAATCGTCACGACCAGGGACGCAACATCCCCATCGTTGGTCATCGCGCTCAGGGCGTCACATAGCAGGCCGATCGAGGTCAGGGGAGTGCGCAGCTCGTGGGAGATATTGGCGACAAAGTCGCGCCGTGCCCGCTGCAAACGGCTTAGTTCCGTCACGTCCTGAAATGCAATGGTCGCCCCAGGGCTGCCGGCAAGCATGTGAACACTGAATAGCCGCCCGCTCGACGCCACGCTCAGGTCGCGGGCGCGGCCATCGGCCAACGTCTCAGCGACGGTCGCATTCAGGTCGGCGTCACGCACCGCCTCAATCAATGTTTGGCCGTGGGCGCCGCCAAAGGTTGCGGCGGCCAGGTCATTCATCGCCACAATCCGGCGGCGCGTGTCAACGACCAGCAGAGCGTCGTGGGTCGCATCACCGAAGCCGGACAGCTGCTGCCCCAGTTCTCCGACACGGCGAGTGAGAGCATCCCGCTCGCGCTGAAGGCGTATCACCTCATGCTCGGCTGCCTCCGCGCGCCGCCTGGCCCGCCGCACCATCTGGGTCGCAGCGACAGCCGCAACAATGGCGATCGTCAGGGCGAGCCATGGCCACGGCATCTGCGTCAGCCCTCGAACCGATAGCCAATGCCGCGCACGGTCTGAATTCGCTGCGGGTCGGACGGATCCGTCTCGATCTTTTCGCGCAGCCAGCGGATATGGACATCCACCGTGCGGCTCGTATCACCATCGTAGTCGTAGCCCCACACCCGCTCGATGAGCAGGTCGCGGGACAGTACCACGCCCTGGTTGCGCATAAGCTCGGCCAGCAGATTGAACTCCTTGTGGCGGAGCGTCAACTCCGCGCCACGCAGCGTGGCGCGGCGCCGAATCAAGTCCAGACTCAGATCCCCCGACTCCAGCTTCTCCACCGCCCGCCTGGGCGCGCGGCGCAGCACCGCCCGTACGCGGGCCAGCAACTCGCCCGAGCTAAATGGCTTGGTCACATAGTCGTCGGCCCCACTCTCCAGGCCCACAATCCGGTCCACCTCGCCCCCACGGGCGGTCAGCATGATAATGGGCGTGTCCCCCTCCTGACGGATCGCCCGCGCCACCGACAGACCATCCAACTGGGGCAGCATCAGGTCGAGAATCACGAGATCGGGGCGTTGCTCCCGGGCCATGTGCAGCCCGGCCGCGCCATCGTAGGCCGCCGCCACATCGTACCCTTCACGCCGCAAGTTGATGCCCAGCGCCTGCTGGATGATAGCAT
>JAHCIE010000404.1 GCA_026129385.1 Anaerolineae bacterium | reverse complement strand
CGCCGCCCCGCCCGCCCACTGCCCCATCTGCGAGGACGAACGCCAATACGTCAACTGGGACGGCCAGACGTGGACCACGCTGGACGCCCTGCGCCGCGACCACAAGGCCGACATCCGCGTCGAGGGGCCGGGGCTGCTGGGCATCGGCGCGACACCCGGCGTCGCCATCGGCCAGCGCGCCCTGCTGGTCCAGGCGCGGGGCGGCAACGTGCTATGGGACTGCGCGCCCCTGGTGGATGACGCCATGCTGGCGGCGGTGCGCGAGCGCGGCGGCCTGCGCGCCATCGCCATCTCCCACCCCCACTTCTTCTCCACCATGGTCGAGTGGAGCCACGCCCTCGACGCCCCCATCTATCTGCACCGCTTGCTGGAACCCTACGTGATGCGCCCCGACCCCGCCATCACCTACTGGGACGGCGACAGCCACGACCTCGGCGACGGCCTGACGCTGCTGCGCGGCGGTATCCACTTCGCAGGCGGCACACTGCTGCACTGGGCGGACGGCGCGGACGGGCAGGGCGCGCTCCTGACGGGCGACATCTTCACCGTCGTACCCGACCGCCGCTGGGTCAGCTTCATGCGCAGCTACCCCAACCTGATTCCCGAGCGGCCGGAGGTCATCCGCCGCGCCGTGCGGCTGGTCGAACCCTACGCCTTCGAGCGAATCTACGGCGGCTGGTGGGGACGCAGCGTCGCGCAGGACGCCCAGGCCGCCGTCACCCGCTCGGCGGCCCGCTACCTGGCGCAAATCGGCGCTCCCCTCGACGGCTGAGGTCGGTGGTCGCGCTGGTGGTCGGTGGTCGGTGGTCGCGCTGGTGGTCGGTGGTCGGTAGTCGGTGGTCGGTGGTCAGTGGTCAGTGGTCGGTGGTCGGTGGTCGGTGGTCGCGCTGGTGGTCGGTGGTCGGTGGTCGGTGGTCAGTGGTCGGTGGTCGCGCTGGTGGTCGGTAGTCGGTGGTCGGTGGTCGGTGGTCGCCCCCAGTTGTCCCCCCGCCCCGCCTCCGCTATACTACCCCCAGCGATATCCCAATCTCCAATCCCTAATCTCTAATCTCCGCTTGGCGTCGCCCCACGCTCCACGCTCCACGCTCCACGTTTCCCAAAGCGAGGCTCCCATGTCCACCCCAACCACCCCCGCCCTCGACCTCTTCCTCGACACCAACCTGCCCCACTACATCGACGAGACCGCGCGCCTGTGCGCCATCCCCAGCATCTCCGCCCACCGCACCGACGCCGCCCGCTGCGCCCAGGCCGTCGCCGACCTCCTCACCCGCCACGGCTTCGACGTCCAGGTCCTCCCCACCCCCGGCAACCCCGTCGTCGTCGGCCGCCTCCAGGGCCGCTCGCCGCGCACCCTGCTCTTCTACAACCACTACGACGTCCAGCCCGTCGACCCCCTCAACCTGTGGACCTCGCCCCCCTTCGAGCCGGTCGTCCGCGACGGCGCGCTCTACGCCCGTGGCGCGAAGGACGACAAGGGCGAGCTGCTCGCCCGCCTGGCCGCCGTCGACGCCGTCCGCGCCGCCCACGATGGCCAGTCGCCCTGCGGCGTGACCTTCGTCGTCGAGGGTGAGGAGGAGATCGGCAGCCCCCACATCGCCCAGTTCGTCCGCGACCACCTGGACCTGCTCGCCAGCCACGGCGCAATCTGGGAAGAGGGCCAGATCAACGCCGACGGCCAGCCCCTGCTGACCCTCGGCCGGCGCGGCATCCTCTACGTCCAGCTCGAAGCCCAGGCCATGACCCGCGACGCCCACTCCGGCAGCGCGCACATCCTGCCCAACGCCGCCTGGCGGTTGCTGTACGCCCTGCACAGCCTGCGCGCCCCCGACGGCCGCATCCTCATCCACGGCTTCTACGACCACGTCCAGCCGCCTTCGCCCCTCGACCTGGAACTGTTCGCTGCCGAGCCGTCTAACGAGGCCCGCCTGCGCGATGAGTACGGCGTGACCGACTTCGTCGACGGCCTCAGCGGCGTCGCCCTCAAGCAGGCCGTCTTCAACCCCACGTGCAACATTGCCGGGCTGACGGCCGGCTACCAGGCCGACGGCATGAAGACCGTCATCCCCGCCCGCGCCACCGCCAAAGTCGACTTCCGCCTCGTGCCCGACCAGGACCCCGACGACATCCTTGAAAAACTGCGCCGCCACCTGGACGAGCACGGCTTCGAGGACATCCGCATCCAACGCCTGGGCGCCATGTGGCCCGCCCGCGCCCCCGCCGACGACCCCCTGGTGCGACTCACCGTCCGCACCGGCGAGGACGTCTACGGCAAGCCGTCCGTCCTCACCCCGCTGACCGGCGGCAGCAGCCCCGTCTACGCCTTCGCCCGCCCCCTGGGCATCCCCGTCGTCTCGCCCGGCGTCGGCTACCCCGGCTCCCGCACCCACGCCCCCGACGAGCACGTGCGCCTCGACCACTTCCTGCTCGCCGCCCGCCACATCGCCCGCATCCTGGAGGGCTTCGGCGACCTATAGACCATCTCTAACCTCCAATCCCTAATCTCCACGCCATCGCCACACCGCTTGACCGTCGGCGTCCGGGCGACTATACTTGCCCCGTTACGAAGGCAGCAGTTCCGCCCGGCGGCTCCGCGCCGTGGGACCAGTGGGCTACCGGCAGCGGTAGTCCTTCTTGTGTCTGGCGGTCGCGCCCTTATCTCAGGCAAGCATTTCCGTCAAGGAGTAGTCATCATGGCGATCGGCGTTACTGAACTCCGCAAGGGCGTCACCTTCGAGGACGGCGGCGACCTGTTCCGCGTCCTGGAGTATCAGCACATCAAGATGGGTCGCGGCAGCGCGACCATTCGTCTCAAGTTGCGCAATCTGCGTACCGGCGCCAACCTCGAGCGCACCTTCCCCAACGGCGGCGTCGTCAACGACATTCGCCTCGACAACCGCGAGGTCCAGTACCTCTACAGCGACAGCGACGCCTACCACTTCATGGACAACGAGAACTACGAGCAGTTCGCCATCACCGAAGACACCCTCGGCGACGCCGTAAAATACCTCAAAGAGGGCATGACCCTCGAACTGTCCCTGTACGAGGGCCGGGCCATCAGCATCGACCTGCCCACCACGGTGGACCTCAAGATCGTCGAGACCGCCCCCGGCTTCAAGGGCGACACAGCCTCCGGCGGCGGCAAGCCCGCCACCCTCGAGACCGGCCTCGTCGTCACCGTGCCCTTCTTCGTCAACCAGGGCGACACCATCCGCGTCGACACTCGCACCAACGACTACGTCACGCGCGTCTAGCGCAATGGTCAGTGACCAGTGGTTAGTGGCCAGCGCAGACGGGTATTCTCCTTCTGACCACTGACCACTGACCACTAGCCACTTCCTCCCCCCCATGCCGCCTATCCTCAGCGTCAGCGATCTCAGCGACTACCTCCGCGCCCTGTTCGAGGAGGACTTCCGCCTGCAAGACCTGTGGCTGAAGGCCGAAGTCTCCAACCTGTCGCGCAGTAGCAACGGCCACCTCTTCTTCACCCTCAAGGACGACGCCGCCCAGCTACGCTGCGTCATGTGGCGCGCCCAGGTCCAGCAGCTCGACCGCCTGCCCGTCCACGGCGAAGAAGTCATCGTCCACGGGCGCGTCAATGTCTACCCCGCCAGCGGCCAGTATCAACTCTACGTCGACGTCCTGCAAGCCACCGGCCTCGGCGCGCTCCACGCCGAGTTCGAAGCCCT
>JAHCIE010000403.1 GCA_026129385.1 Anaerolineae bacterium | reverse complement strand
GCAATAGACGCTCATGCAGTGTGAGGATGCGCCATGGACGAGTTGATGACCGTTGACGAGGTGGCGCGCTATCTCAAGTTGAGCCGAGCGACCGTCTGGCGCTGGTGTCAGGAAGGAAAGCTCTCGGCCTCGAAGGTGGGGCGAGGCTGGCGCGTTCATCGTTCCTCCGTGGAGGAACTGGTCTCGGTTGCCCCACTCGACCCGGACCTCGATCACGGTCAGCCACGCTAGGGTGAGGACAGCATGACAGCCGGGCTATTCACTGAGAGCGACCTGGAGCGCGCAAGCGGCGGACGCTTCACCCACGTGACCATGCTCGGTCAGGGCGTGACAGGTGTCGTCTTTCGGGCGCGCGATGCCCATGCGCCCGACGTCCCGTGGGTCGCGGTAAAGGTCTCGAACGGCGCCGGCGCGCCCAACAGCGCCCTGATGAACGAGGCGGCTGCCCTGCGCCACCCGACTCTGTCCGGATACACGAGCGAGTGGCCCAGCCAGGCGGAGCCGGTCCTGTGCCAGTGCTACGGCGACCTGCACTTCGCGCCCCGCGTGGCCCTCGTCATGGAGTATTTCGACGCGCAGGTCTACACGCCGCTCGACAAGGCCCTCGAAATGGGGCACGAAACCTGGACCGATTACCAGATTCTCAGCATCCTCGGCCCGTTCGTCGGCCTGCTGGCCCAGGCCCACGCGGCGGGCTACGTCTATGCCGACATCTCGCGCGGCAAGGCGGGCCACATTCTCTGGAACCCGGCGACTCGCGTCGTCAAGAGCTACGACTGGGGCAACGTGGTCGACCGGCGCTCGGCGGCCGACAGCGGCGCGATTACCGAGGTGGCCGACATCGTTGGCTGTGGTGAGGTCCTGTTCGCCATGCGCGAGGGGCCATTCGCGCGCCTGCCCCAGAACCCTGCCAGCTACCGCCGCCCCCAATCGCCTGAGTTGACCGCGCTGATTCGCCGCTGCCTCGACCGCCAGGCCGCCGACTGTCTCAAGAGTGCGGCCGACCTGGAGCAGGCCATGCGCGCCTTCGTCATGGCGAAGGACGAGGAGGTGGCCCGCCTCCAACAGCAGTTCGATGCGGGGTCGCGACAGTTCAGGGAACTGCGTGACAGGGCCGAGCAGGACCGGCAGGTCAGGGCGCTTCAGGCGCTGCGCGAGCAGGTGGAGCGCATCAATCCCTGGTCGGAGACCCTGACCCACATGAACGCGGTGCATGGCCGCGATCTGGACACGCTGAAACTCCACAACACGGCCCTCGCCGCCGCCGAGGAACTGAGGGCCTCGGTCCAGGGGACGCAGCTGGACGGGCTGGCTCTAGAAGACGTGAGCGGCTACCTTCGCAGCTATGATACGCAGCTGACGCAGGACCCATCGCTGCCGCGCCCGCCCGGCGACCGGGAGTTGATTGGCCTCGTGGCTGCGACACTGGCGCGCGAGAAGCCCGCGCCCAACACCTACCTGCGCACGTTTGTCGCTGGCTGCACCGAGGTCGCGCCCAACTACGCCGACTTGCTGGACGCCGTGCTGCACGCGCAGCCCAATCTCGACCACACGCCTCTGCGGCCGCTCGTCGCCCATCTCGGCCGCCAGGCGGGCATCCCGCTGCTGCGTCTCCAGACAGCGCGCTGTCTGACGCGGCTACGGGATGGGGACCTGGCGCAACTGACAACCCACCTGAGCCAGTTGGGCGACGGCCTGGAAACCGTGCGCCGCAGCGTGCAGAAACAGGCCGACGATCTGACACAAGCCGTGAGTACCGCATCCCAGGCCTGGGCCAACCTCCAGGCGCTGGAGGGCCAGCCTATCGCGGCGGTCAGTGAGCTTCCGGCTCGCTATGACGCCCTGGCTCAGGCCCTCGCAGCTCTGGCGGCTCTCGATAGCAGCGGCCGCGACGAGGCCCGCGACCTGAGCCAGGTGGCGGCGAGCCATGCCGGGCTGGCAGCCACGGCGGCCAACGCCTACAGCGAGGGCGACTTCAGCCATGCCAGACAGGCCATCCAGCAACTCAAGGAGCGTGACCGCGAGCTTCTCGTCCTGGAGCAGTGGGCGCGGGACCTGGCTACCCTGTCAACCGTCGATCTGGCAGCCTGCCAGAAGGAGTTCGGCCAGGGCAGCCCCGGCTCCCTACCGACGCGCCTGCGTGACTATCTCGGCCCCCAGCGTCTCGGCAAGGCGCTGACCATCGACCCCAACCACGACTCCCTGCGCGGGCAGCAGGCGCTCCTGGCCGATGTCTTCCAGAGAATCTGGGCCGACTGGGAGGGGCGCGGCCAGGACAAGCCGGCGATGGAGGCCGCCCTGGCCGACCTGCTGGCGCGCTTTGTGCAGGGACTGGACCCGATCTCCCTCGCCGAGTTGCCTGACGCCCTGGCAGGGAGGGAGGCCAGCGACGTCCGCAACTTCATCGGGTCCAATATCGTGCGGCTGGTGGCGGTCCAGCAGGCGGTTGAGGCGGCCAGCCCTGCTGCGAACCTGAGCGTCGCGTACCAGAGCTTCGGCGAATTCGTGAGCCAGGTTGTCACTGCATCCCGCGCGACCACGCCCCTGGTTAAGCCCATCGCGCCGCTACTGGCCCCGCCGATGGCCGCCGCCGCCCTCGCCCTGGCGCGGCGGCTGTTTCACCAGGGACAGTGGCGCCAGGCGCAGGCCGCCTATAACCGCATCAGCGGACTGGGGGATACTGATCCCGGCCGCCTCGCCGCCGTTGCGGCCGAGCGCGCCTACGCGGACAAGGCCATCCAAACCCTGCGAGGCTGGGAGCCGCAGAATGGCGCGGGAGTCGTGGCGGATCTGTCTCGCCAGGCTAATCAGCGCAACGTGGATGCCCAACTCACCGATGCCGTCAAGCGGGTCCATCTAGACCTGGAGGAGGCGTTGCGCAACCTGCGCGCCGCGGACCAATCGCTGCGCGCGCCGCAGACGCGCTGGGAGGACTTCTTTGACCGCCTCGATACCTGCCTGGGCTGCCTCGACACGGCCCGGCAAGCTGAGGAGAAAGTCACGCTACAAGCCCGGTTCGTCGGCAAGGGCCTGCGCGACTTTGAGACCTATCTGAGAGGGCGAAACATCGTTTTGAAGCCCAGCCCGGCGAATGGGCAATGGGTGGAGCGCACCCGCGACCCCTATCTGCACCAGTTGGCGAAGGGCTCCGCTGACCCACGCGAACGACCGGTACATCACGGGCTCTTCGAGCCAGTCTATCAGGGTCTGGCCGTCGCCGCCAAGGACGCTCTGAAGCTGAAAACTCGGTCCGCGCCGGTCGTGGCGGTCGCCGTCGCCAGCCAGGTAGCCGCTGATGGACCGGCCAGCACACCGCCGACTGAGGCGGCGCTGTCGGCTCCGTCCAACCCAGCCGCGCCGCCGCTGCCCCGCACCGGCGTGTGGCCGTGGCCTGGCGATGTCCCGCCACGCGCTATTCCTCGCGGGTTGTGGGATGTGGTCACCATCGTGAGCGTGGTGGTCGCCCTGATCGTGATTGGGGGGGCCATCGGATGGGTAGCGGTGTGGGCGCTCAATTCAGGTCGTGATCGGGAGTCGACCCCTCCCCCCACGCCCATCGTCGCGGCGGTCGGGCCGACCATGACCGTGACCGTTGGCCCCCCCTCGCTGGGCGTCGAGCCGTTGAGCAGCGCGCCGACGCCATCCGGGCCTGACGTCGGCGCGCCTACAGCGGAGGCCAGAGCCAGCA
>JAHCIE010000402.1 GCA_026129385.1 Anaerolineae bacterium | reverse complement strand
CGGAGCGCGCCTACGTCATCCAGTTGCTCGGCCCCGACAGCGAGAGCAAGCGCCTTGTCGCCTATCATGCCGCCGCCGAGGCCGGCCGCACCCTCCACCGCGTTGCTGCCGCCTGGCTACCGCGCGCGGTCAGTGACCTGGAAACGCTGGCGCGACTGTGGCAGCGCGAGGACCAGCTAGCCCCGGTAGCCTTGCTCCTGGAGGCTGCCGACGTCGAGCGCGCCTCCGACACCGCCGCCCTGGTCGACCGCCTCCTTCGCCGCAGCAGCGGCCTCATCTTCCTCGACACCCACGACGTGTGGACTGGCCTCGATGAGACGGTGGCCCTCGTTGACGTGACCAGGCCCACCCCCGACGAGCAGTACGCTGCCTGGCGCGAGGCCCTGGGCGACGATGAGACCTGCGCGGCGCGGCTGGCGGGTCAGTTTAACCTGGGCGTCAGCCGCATCCACCGCCTGGCCCGCGCTGCCGAGGGCACGGACGCCCAGGCGTGCGACAGGGTCTGGCGAGCGGCGCTGGCCGGGTCGCGGCCCCGCCTCGACGCCCTGGCGCAGCGCCTCGACGCCCGCGCCACCTGGGACGACATTGCTCTACCTCAGATGCAGGAAGAGCAGCTCCGCCTCATCGCGGGCCAGGTCCCCCACCGCCGCCAGGTCTACGATGTGTGGGGCTTCCGCGACAAGATGAACCGGGGCCTGGGCATCAGCGCCCTGTTCACCGGCGACAGCGGGACGGGCAAGACGATGGCCGCCGAGGTCATCGCCAACGACCTGAACCTGAACCTATACCGCATCGACCTGAGCCAGGTGGTCAGCAAGTACATCGGCGAGACCGAGAAGAACCTGCGCCGCGTCTTCGACGCCGCCGAGGATGGGGGAGCGATTCTGTTCTTCGACGAGGCCGACGCCCTGTTCGGCAAGCGCAGCGAGGTCAAGGACAGCCACGACCGCTACGCCAACATCGAGATCAACTACCTGTTGCAGCGCATGGAGTCCTACGGCGGCCTGGCGATCCTGGCGACCAACATGAAGAGCGCACTGGACACGGCCTTCCTGCGCCGCCTGCGCTTCATCGTCAACTTCCCTTTCCCGGGGCCGGCCGAGCGGCGGCGCATCTGGCAACGCGCCCTGCCCCCCCAAACGCCCCACGAGGACCTGGACTACGACTTCCTGGCGCGGCTGAACCTGACCGGCGGCAGCATCCACAACGCCGCCCTCAACGCGACTTTCCTGGCGGCCCAGGAGGGCAACCCCGACCAGCGCCGCGTGACAATGGACCGCCTCCTGACGGCGGTGCGCATGGAGTTGCGCAAGGACGGCCGCGCCGTCAACGAGAGCGAGTTGAAGTGGACGCCCAGGCCCGCGCCCACCGCCCCGCGTAAGCCAGCCGTGGGGACGCCAGGCTAATGCCATGACCAGCATCTCTCTGCACATCGACCGCCTCATTCTCGATGGCGTAGCCGTCGCCCCGGCCGACCGCGCCGCCCTCCTGGCGGCGGTGGAGACTGAGTTGACGCGCTTGCTGACCGAGGGCGGCGTGGCCGATGGCATCCTGGCGGGCGGAGCCGTGCCGTTCCTACGCGGCGCGAGCCTGACCCTGACGGCCGACGGCAGTGCGGCAAGCCTGGGAGCGCGACTCGCCCAGGCTGTGTACCAGAGCCTCGGTCCAGGTGAACCCCACAAGGCAAGCACGCCGCGCCTGGACTCAGCCGCCCTCGCCGAGACACCCCTGCCGACTGTGCCCGCCGTCGCGCGGGAGGCTACACAGCGCGCAGGCGAGCCGCTGGACCCCGCCACCCGCGCCCTCATGGAGGCCCGCCTCGGCCATGACCTCAGCGACGTTCGGGTCCACACGGGCGAGCAGGCAGCGCACGCGGCGCGAGCGATGGATGCCGTGGCCTTCACCCTCGGCCGGGATGTCGTGTTCGACCGTGGCGAGTATGCGCCAATTGCGCCCCAGGGCCGCGACTTGCTGGCCCACGAGCTGACGCACGTCGTTCAGCAGGAGCGGGGCATCCACCGCGACACCGTGCAACGGCAGCCACGACCGCTACCCGCAGCGGTGGACGCTAACGCCCAACGCATCCTTGACCTGGCGCAAGACGCGGGTCGTCCCATCGCCGAGCGCGCCGTGGCCGTGGTGCGCGCCATCATCAACCAGTACTACCCCAGCGACGCTGCCAAGATCAGCAATATCACCTACCGTGAGGCCGAGCGCGGGCTGGACATCACCTACAGTGGGCGCGGCGGCAGCACCACCGGCAACATCGCCGTCGGTCGCTACTTCGTCGAGAACACCACGCAGCGCCACTTTGCCCGCCGCGTAGCCCAGGTTCGCCACGAGATCGAGCACGTCGAGCAGGAGCGATCCGGCATGACCGGCCGCCGCCGCCAGGACGAGCGCGAGTTCATCGCCTTCTATCACGAGGCGCTGTTCACGGAGCCGGCCGGCGCGGGCCGCATCCAGCACGCGACGCGCGTGCAGCTCATTGACGCCGCGCTAGGCTACTACTATTGCCTGTCCGACGAGCTACGCCAATCCAACCAGAGCCGCCGCGACGAGTTGACCACGCGGCGCGCTGAGGCGGTGACAGCCAGCGGCCACAGCGACCTGGGCGACGCGCCCACCAGTTGCCGCCGTCAGGCGCACTAGGAACATGTGCTGCATGCCTTCGACCCGCACCCAGATAGCACAACCGGCGACGGCGGCGCACACTACAGCGCCTGCCACACTGCGCCGCGCCGCCGTCCAGGACGCCGCTCTCCATGACGCGCCAGCCAGCGTTCGCGACGCGCTGCGCTCGCCGGGCCAGCCCCTCGACGCGAAGCTGCGCGCCGACCTGGAACCGCGCCTGGGCAACGACTTCAGCCACGTCCGCGTCCACACCGACAGCCGGGCCGCCGCGTCGGTGCGCGCCTTCGATGCCCGCGCCTATGCTATCGGTCGCAACATCGTGTTCGGCGCGGGTCACTACGCGCCCGCGACCGACCGAGGCCGCCGCTTGCTCGCCCACGAGCTGACCCACGTCGCGCAGCAGGGACAGGCGCGGGGCATGGTATCACCGTCGACCACAGCCCACGCGCGGAGCGAGGCCGAGGCGCGGCAGGCAGCACGGGCGGTCCTCGACCCCACCGTCGTCGGGCCACTGCCCATCAGTCCGGCCCCCGTCGCCGTCGCGCCCGACAACGGCAAGAGCAGGCAGCCCTTCAAGATCAGCGACACCGACATGCAGAACTTGCAGTCGACGGTGCGCCAGTTGATGGACCTCGTCGACGACAAGACGAAGGAGCGCATCCTGCGCAACGATACCGTCGCCGTGGGCCTCGTGGTCGACTCAGATGGCGACCTGACGACGGTCTACACTGTGGCCCAGAACCGCACCTACCCGTCGCTACGCGCCGCCGCCGATAAACTTGGCGTCACGCGCTGGACGGCAACGCCACGCGCTGAGGGGCGTGGCGAGGTGGGCGCGCCCGGCGACGCTGAGCAGTTGATGTTCGAGGCGGCCGACGCCAACGACTTTCGCGTGGCGGGCATGGCGGTCACGCGCTCGGTGTGCGCCGACTGCGCGGAAGCGACGAAGTCCGCCGCGAAGGGCGGCGTCCCTATCGCCGAGGTCCACATTCCCCTGCCAAAAGCCCCGCCCGCTGGCCCCAAGGGCGGCGGCGACGAAGGGCCGGCCGGGGGCGG
>JAHCIE010000401.1 GCA_026129385.1 Anaerolineae bacterium | reverse complement strand
CTATGTTACTCGCCTACGCATTCCGTTTCGGTAATCTCTCTCACTCGAAGACGGCCTCCTGGATGGACGTGACGTAGGGGAGGGCTGCCAGCTGACTGAGGACCTGCATGTGATTGGGCTGGTGGGTCTCGCCGATGACGAGAATCTGGTCCTTCGTGCAGCCAATACGGCCCGGTGAGCCGGGCATGAGGCGCGCGGTGGGGTCGATGCCCTTGACCTCGGCCTGCGCCTCTGGCTTGTTGGGAATACAGTATTCATAGGCCAGCGAACGCTTGCCGCTCGGCGGGCCAACCAGCCCGTCGGCGTCTAGCTTCGTCACGTCGAACTTTATCTTGGCCGACTGCCCGGTTGGGGGGACGCGGCAGCCCGCGGCGGTGAGGACCAGGAGCGCGAGGCCGAGAGTCAGCAGCATCAGCCGAGGCACGGTATCCTCCAGACGGGATGGGCTAAAATACGCCGGGGCCAAGCAGCCCCAACTGCGAACGCAGGCGATTGACGTCGTAGGCGGGCTGGCCGACGGCGCGCCGATTGGCCTCCGCCCGCTCCAGCGCCTCTAGCCACAGTTCGACGCGCTCGCGTCCCACCTCGTCGGCCATCAACTGCCTCGGCGAGCGGTTGCCCCACTCCGCGATGGGGCGGTCGAGGTACTGACCATAGTGGGAGTCGAGGGTTCCGACGATGAGGCCGCCGTGCATCTGGCGGACGATACCCTCGGCCACGCGCACATCGTCGTCCACACTCGGCAGCGCCACGTCCGACTCTTCCGGCGCGGGTAGGAAGTCGGCGTCCGCCATCAGGAAGGCATTGAACACCTGGCCCTCGGCGCGCAGGAACTGCGGCCAGGTCGCGCCGGGGTGGCCGGCCTGGTAGGCGGCGAAGCGCGGCTTGAGCCACTCTACTAGCCGCTCGGCCACCTCCATCGGCATCGGCAGCACCAGGTCGCTGATGAAGTAGGCCGGTGCGTCCATCGCCAGACGACCAATCAGGGCGATCTGCGGGTTGACCAGCGGTGGCGGCAACTGCCCGCGCTCGAGGCGCACGCCCGTTCCCTCGATCATATCCTCCAGCGTGACGCCGCGCGAGTCGCTGCCCGTGGAGCGGTAGAGGCTGACGTGGGCCTGCTGGGCGTACCTGACGACGGCGCGCTCCTCCCCCGACAGGCGGCTGCCACGCTCGGCGAGGAAGCGGTCGACGATGTGGTCACCCTCGGCGGTGCGGTAGTCGAAGAGGAAGAAGTCCAGGGCGCGCAGGCGGTGGATGGGCTGCACCTGATCGATCTGGCCGGGCTGGAGTCGCCCATCCCAGAACAGAGTCATCGCCTCGGCCACATCCGGCAGGAACCGATTCCCCTGGACGAAGGCGGCCAGCTTGTCGAAGGCAGACTTGCGCGCCGTGTGCTCGCGCAGCGCGCCCGCCTCGGCCGCCTCCGCCTGGCGCATGTGGCAATTCTTGTACTTTTTGCCGCTCCCGCACGGGCACGGGTCATTGCGCCCCACGCGGGGGAAAGTGCGATTGGCTTCCATGCCTAATTCTCCAAGTCTGACCCCCGCTTTCCCCCATCCCGCCGTCTACGGGGGGAGTCAGGAGGGAGGAGAGGGAACCGGACTCGCCACACCTGGGCAATCTCATCGTCCGTCAGGTCCGCATCGAGGCAATAGCCCAACAGATGAGCGCAGTCGGTGCAGAAGGTGTGGCTGTCGCTGATGGTGATGCGGTCCAGGGGCGGCCAGGCGCTTGTAGGCTCGCCTGCCTTCGGCGCGAGGACCAGAATCGAGTCGTGCTTGAGGGCATTCAACTGCCGAATGTGAACCGAGATGGGGTTCTCGGAGTGGACCGTGTACGTCGTCACCAGCCGGAAGTCGGCGTGCTTCAGGGCCAGGGTGAGATGAAGCCAGGCGTCGGGCCGCCAATGGTGGAAGGTGAAGATCAGCCGGCCGTTCGGCCGCTTGAGAACGCGATGCGCCTCCCGCCAGATCGCGCCCAGCACGGCCTGGTACTTGGCTCCCGCCTTGGCGGTCTCGGCCACAGCGCTGTCGCCGACGTCGTAGTCCCAGCGCGCCGCGTCGGGCAGGAACCAGCGCAGCCAGACGCGGAAGAAGTCGGCCAGGTCGCTGTACTGCACGCTGTCGAAGTAGGGCGGGTCGGTGACGACGTGATCGACCGAGGCATCCGGCAGCGGCAGGCGCGACGAGTCCTGCTGCATGACGAGAAATGAGTTGGGCGTGGCCTGCAACTCGTCCAGCGATGTCACGCGCTGCCCACCATCGACCTCGCCGCGTAGCGTAACTTTCTGCCACGCCCCGTTGACATACTTGCGCTCGATGGGCGCGCTCGCCCAGCGGGTGGCGGCCACGATGCGGTCGCGGTACAGACGACCGAGCGTGCCCGACGTCGCGCCCGAGAAGACGGGGTTGTTCTCCAACGCCGTGTAGGGGAAGGAGTAGGCATGGTGGGAGAAGACGTGTCGAATCGCGCCGGGCCGCCGCTTGTCGGCCCCCTTGTAGCCACACAATAGCGAGTTGAACTCCAGCGAGGTCGACACGAGTAGGGCGAGCCACTCGCGATGCGCCGGTTCGACCGCCTGGAGAAGATCGTGGGCGTGAGTGAGATAGAGCGCCTGGCGTGGCGTGAACAGGTCGGCGTAGTTCGTGACGCCGCGCGCCAACAAGTCGCTGGATTTAGGGCCACGCGGCACGCCGAGGGTGTCGAACGGTAGACAGGCGCGGCTGAGGTAGACGTCCTCGGCCGCGGCAAGCCGACTCCTATCGGCATCGTCAACGGCCTTGAAGAACTGACCATGAGCGGGACACTGCCCCACTACGACGAGCGGGGCGTAGCGCTGCCAGTAGGGGATATCCTTCTGCTCAGCGAAGGGCTGTTGGCAATCGGGGCAGATCCGCGCCGACTTCTCGTAGATAGTCAGGACGCCTACAGCGTCGCGCGGCGTCGCGCTAATATAGACCTCGCCGGTATCGGGGGCCAGGCGCACGACGCGGCCATCCGCCTCCTCGCGCAGGGCCAGGGAGTTGACCATCAGCGCCGTTCGGCACGCGCACGCCTTCTTGATCCCGTACAGCACGAACTGCGCCTCCGCGCTGCCCTGGCAGGTGGGGCAGGTCGTCTCGAACAGGGGCGCGAGTCGGGCTGACAGTTGCTCCACGAACTGCTGGAAGACGGCCGCCTTCGCTGCCAGTGGCAGCCGCAGGAGGGAGGCCCGCGCCTGCAACACCGGGATGGGGTCGATATCGGAGCCGATGACCCGCGCGCCCAGGCGAATGGCCTCGTGGACGGTCGTGCCGCCGCCCATCATCGGGTCGAGGATGACCTTGTTCTCCAGGCCGCCCATGGCGTAGTAGTCGCGGCGGGCGGGGTCGTCGGCCAGTTGCTTGAGGATGGCGCGAAAGGTGGTCCCCGACCGACGCGCCCACCACTTGTGTAGATAGGTGTTGGGGCGGAACAGGTGCTTGTTGAAGGTCTCGATGCCCGCCAGGGCATTCACGGTGTCCACTGGGAACGCGGTGTCGATGCCGACGCCATCGGGCGAGGGGGCGGCCGTGGCGAGGCCAGCCTCAACGCCGTCAAGGGCGAGTTGCTGCGGTTGGGGGTGGGGCATGCGTGACATCCGGGGTACGGCATCCGCCCGCCGCTTCCAGCCCCTGGCGGACTGGCTAGCGTGTGGCGACGAAGCAATTATCCGC
>JAHCIE010000400.1 GCA_026129385.1 Anaerolineae bacterium | reverse complement strand
CATCGACCACCGACAACCGCGGCCTCATCGGTGAGGCCGCCGACCTGAACATCCGCCATCTGGGCGACGTGCGCCAGACCACCATTGTCTATCACCTGACCTCCTACCTGCTCTACAATAAGTTCCGCGACCCCGGCCAGGAGCCGAAGTTGCACCTCTTTGGCCAGCTCAAGGGCATTGTCCGGCAGTGGCTGGACGACTACCTGCGTTGCAGCGGCGGCACCTTCCCGGCCCAGGTGCTCTATCAGGAGATCGCCGACATGGCCTGCGAGCGCATCAAGGCGGCCATCACCGAAGCCGTCGAGGGCGACAAGCCGGTGCTGGCCATCCTTGACGCCTATAACCCCACCGGTTCGTCGCGCTTCGTCAACTTCACCACCGCCAAGGCCACCCGCTGGCAGACCGACCCGCGCAAGTGCCCCGTCAACTGGGTCATCTGTGACAGCGATTGGGAGGCGGAGTTCTGCCGCGTCGTCGAGCGCCATCCCCGCGTGCGCGCCTACGTGGCCAACCAGGGCATGGGCTTCGAAGTGCCCTATCTGTTCAAAGGCACGGCGCGCACCTACATCCCCGACTTCATCGTCCAGATCGACGACGGCCGCCCCGACCCGCTCAATCTCGTCGTCGAGATCAAGGGCTACCGCAAGGAAGACGCCAAGGAGAAGGCCAACACCATGCGCAGCCAGTGGGTTCCCGGCGTCAACAACCTCAAGGAGTTCGGCCGCTGGACCCACGTCGAGTTCACCGAAGTGTTTGAGATCGAGGCCGCGTTTGATAAGCTGGTGGCCTCGCTAGTGGCAGCCTGAGGCACACATGGCCCGCTCAACAACCAACAAACCCAAGCAAGTCGAATCCCTGCGGCACGGGGAGGCCAAACGGCCGAACATCCCCACCGCCGAATATGAGCCGGTCGTCGACGACGACCTGAAGCGCCCCATCCTCGTCGCCTATGAGCGGCGCAACCCCGACCTCGACCCGCAACTCGTCTGGCGGGGCAAGGACTTGCGCGACTGGAGCGAGCTGGTCGTGCCCGCGCCGCCGCTCTACATCCAGGAGAAGATTCACCCCCAGGCGCTCATCGCTGACCTGCTACGCCAGAGCCGCGCCCGCGCCGCGGCCGGCGCGCCGGCGCAACTCAACCTCTTCGCCGACTTCAACGGCATCCCCACCGGGGCGACGGGCACCGACTTCTACCGCCACAACGCCAACTGGAGCAACCGCCTCATCCTGGGCGACAGCCTGCAAGTGATGGCCAGCCTGGCCGAGCGCGAGGGGCTGCGCGGTCAGGTGCAGTGCATCTACATCGACCCGCCCTACGGCATCCGCTTCAACTCCAACTTCCAGTGGAGCACCACCAGCCGCGACGTCAAGGACGGCCGCGCCGACAACATCACCCGCGAACCGGAGCAGGTCAAGGCCTTCCGCGATACCTGGCGCGACGGCATCCATTCCTATCTCACCTATCTGCGCGACCGGCTGACGGTGGCCCGCGACTTGCTGGCCGAGAGCGGATCAATTTTTGTCCAGATAGGAGATGAGAATGTGCATCGTGTCCGGGCAATGATGGATGAGGTATTGGGAAGTGAAAACTTCATCTCAGAGATTACGTTCGTAAAAACAGCCGCCCAATCAGCGGAGCTCTTGCCCAACGTTGCGGATACCATAATTTGGTACGCTAAAAATCGCGAGGGTGTGAAATATCGGCAGCTTTACAGGGATAAAATGGAGCTTTCGACCCTACGCGAGGCGTACTCTTGGACTATTGAATCAGACGGTGTCGTGAGGCGCACCACGCGGGAAGAGTCCAGTAACCTTACTCTAGCGAATGACAACAACCTGAGGTGTTTCCGTTTGAGCCCGTTATCGTCCCAACGGCCACCTGGTTACTTTCCAGTTGAGTTTCAAGGCTTGAGTTACCTACCAGGAAAACAGTTTTGGAAGACTCATAAAGAAGGATTTTCCCGTCTATACTGGGCTAATAGATTGCATGGCTCGGGGAAAACGCTTTTCTATCGATTATTCTTGGAAGATTTCCCCGGTGTCACATATAGCAATAATTGGACGGATACTCAAGCGAGCTTTTCAGACAAAATCTACATTGTCCAGACATCAACAAAGGTGATCCAGCGTTGCATCCTCATGACCACCGATCCCGGCGATCTCGTTCTCGACCCGACCTGCGGCAGCGGCACGACGGCCTTTGTGGCCGAGCAGTGGGGGCGGCGCTGGATCACCATCGACACCTCGCGCGTGGCCCTGGCCCTGGCCCGCGCCCGCGTCATGGGCGCGCGCTACCCCTACTACCTCCTGGCCGATTCGCGCGCCGGGCAACAGAACGAGGCCGAGTTGCGCGGCGCGGCCCCCGCCTCCGCGCCCACCTTCGGCGACATCCGCCACGGCTTCGTCTATGAGCGCGTGCCCCACGTCACCCTCAAGGCCATCGCCAACAACGCCGAGATCGACGTCATCTGGGAGCGCTTCCAGCCGGAAATGGAAGCGCTGCGGGCGGAGATCAACCGGCGGGCGGGGCAGGCGTGGGCGGAGTGGGAGGTTCCCAGAGCCGGGGAGCGGGGGCGCGGGGGCGCAGGGGTGGAAGACCTGCTGGCGCAGTGGTGGGCGCTGCGGATCGAGCGGCAGCGGGCCATCGACGCCAGCATCGCCGCCGCCGCCGACCAGGAATTCCTCTACGACCGGCCCTACCAGGACAAGGCCATCGTGCGCGTCGCCGGGCCGTTCACCGTCGAGAGCCTCTCGCCCCACCGCGTCCTGGTCGTGGACGCCGACGACGAGTTGCAACCGCTCGACGGCCCCATCTATGGCCACGGCCGCGCCCTCCACGACGGCCGCGCGGCCTACGCCGGCGACGGGGCCGACTTCACCGCCGTCATCCTGGAGAACCTGCGCACCGCCGGCGTGCAGCAGGCCCACAAGGAGGGCCGCATCACCTTCGCCGCCCTGACCGGCTGGCCGGGCACATACATCTGCGCCGAGGGGCGCTATCTGGAAGAGGACAGCGGCGTGGAGCGGCGGGCGGGCGTCTTCATCGGCCCGGAGTTCGGCACAGTGGCCCGGCCCGACCTGGTCGCCGCCGCGCGCGAAGCCGCCGACGCCGGCTTCGACGTGCTCATCGCCTGCGCCTTCAACTACGACGCCCACTCGGCCGAATTCGAGCGCCTCGGCCGCATCCCCATCCTCAAGGCGCGCATGAACGCCGACCTGCACATGGCCGGCGACCTGGCCAACACCGGCGCGGGCAACCTGTTCGTCATCTTCGGCGAGCCTGACATCGCCATTCGCGACGCCGGCGATGGCCAGATCGAGGTCGAGATTCGCGGCGTCGACGTCTTCCACCCCCAGTCGGGCGAGGTGCGCTCGTCCGGCCCCGACGGCATTGCCTGCTGGTTCATCGACACCGACTACAACGAGGAGAGCTTCTTCGTCCGCCAGGCCTACTTTCTGGGCATGAACGACCCCTATGGCGCGCTGAAGACGACGCTGAAGGCGGAGATCGACGCCGAGGCGTGGGAGTCGCTCTACCGGGCCGTCTCGCGGCCGTTCCCGCGCCCGGCCACCGGCCGCATCGCCGTCAAGGTGATCAACCATCTGGGGGACGAGGTGATGAAGGTCTTTTCGGTGGCGTAGGCTAGGGGCTAGGGGCTAGGGAAGAGCGCTCTTCCCTAGCCCCTAGCCCCTAATCCCTAGCCCAGGTCGCTGAGGCCTACAA
>JAHCIE010000040.1 GCA_026129385.1 Anaerolineae bacterium | reverse complement strand
GGGTGTAGAGGCACAATGCCCACTCCCCGCCGCCCGGTCAGACGACCGGCGAAGGAGGCCAATCATGACGTCGGACATTACCCGGTCTCCCGCCCCAGACGAGGCGCTCGCCGTATCCGCGGCGACGCCGCCCACTCGTGACCGCTACGTCGACCTCATTCGCGCCATCAGCATCACCGTCGTCATCTTCGGCCACTGGCTGGACGATGCCCTCGATTGGGATAGTCCGGGCTGGATCAGCAACCTCCTTCCTACCAGCCTGCCTCTTCAGTCGCTCACCTGGCTGATTCAGATCATGCCGCTGTTCTTCTTTGTCGGCGGCTTCTCCAACGCCCTGAGCCTGGCGTCGACGCGGCGGCGCGGCGGCGGCTACACGGATTTCCTGCAACATCGCCTGGAGCGGCTGTTGCGGCCGCGGGCGGTCTTCCTTAGTGTCTGGGGGCTGCTGACCGTGACGCTGCGCTTCTTCTGGCCCGACTCGGAAGCGGCGGCGACGATCACGCTCCTCGCCTGGCAGCCGCTGTGGTTTCTCGCCATCTATATATTAGCCATCGCTCTCACGCCCGTGACGCTGGCAGCCCACCGCCGCTTTGGCTGGCTCGTCCCACTGGCCTTGTTCGGGGTGGCCGTCGTCGTAGACGTAGCGCGGTTCGGCTTAGGCATGGCTTTCGTGGGCTTCATCAACCTCCTTGCCGTGTGGCTTCTCGCCTTCCAGTTGGGCTACTTCTACGTTGATGGGCGGCTCCAGGCGATAGGAACGTGGCGATTGGTGGGCATTGCCCTGGCCGCGCTCGCTGCCCTGACCGCCTTGACCACGTGGGGGCCGTATCCGCGGAGCATGGTGGGCACTGGCGCGGAACAGGCGGTGTCCAACATGTTTCCGCCGACGCTGTGCATCGCCGTGCTCACCGTCTGGTTGGTGGCGCTCGCGATGCTTGTGCGCAAGCCGGCTGAGGCGCTGGCGGCGCGGCCCCGGGTGTGGACGGCCGTCGTCCTGGTCAACCTGTACATCATGACCCTCTACTTGTGGCACACCAGCGCGTGGTCGGTGACGGCCCTCATCCTGCACTCGCTGAGTGTCTGGACCCCGGCGGTCGGCAGTGTGGGCTTCTGGCTAACCCGCCCGCTGTGGCTCGCCACCCTGAGCCTCGTGCTGCTGGGCTTTGTGCGGGTCTTCGGGCGATTCGAGCAGCCGCCGTCCATCGTTCGCGCCGCCAAAGCCGCGACGGCGGTGGCCCCATGACAGCCCTGCTCACCCAGACGGCAACCGCGCCGTCGGCGCCGGGCGCACCGAGCCGCCCGCGCGACCGCTTCATAGACTTCGTGCGCGCCTTCAGCATCCTGGCGGTCGTCGTGGGCCACTGGCTGATGGACATCATCGACTGGGACGACCCCGCCTGGACGCACAGCCTGCTGGTGAGTATCCAGCCTATGCAATACGTCACATGGGTTCTGCATGTGATTCCACTGTTCTTCTTCGTCGGCGGCTTCGCGAATGCCCTCAGCCTGCGGTCGGCGCATCGGCGCGGCCTGCCCTACGCCGCGTTCCTGCGTCACCGCCTGGAGCGGCTGCTGCGCCCCGTGGCCGTCTTCCTCGCCGTCTGGCTGCCGCTGGCCTACCTGATGCGCTCGGGGTGGCCCGATTCGGTTGTGGCGGAGAACATCATGCTGGGCGCGTTCCGCCCGCTGTGGTTCATTCCGGTCTACATCCTGTTCGTGGCGCTGACGCCGTGGACGCTGGCGCTGCACAAGCGATTTGGCTGGGCTGTCCCAGCCGCGCTGGTGGTGACCGTGATCCTGCTCGACGCGGCGCGGCTGGGCTTCGGCATGACAGGGTTGGGCATGGTTAACAACTTCGTCGTCTTCCTGCTCGCCTACCAGGTGGGCTATTTCTACGCCGATGGGCGTTTGCAACGCCTCAGGTGGCCGCTCTTGCTGGCCGTGGCCCTCGGCGCGCTGGCGATGCTCGCCGCCCTGACGACCGTCGGCCCGTATTCGCCGTCCATGCTGGCCGTGCCCGACGGGCGCGTGCCTAATGCCGACCCGGCGTCGGCGGCTTTCGCCACGCTCAGCATCTGGCTCATTGCCCTGACGCTGCTGCTGCGCGCGCCCATCGACCGCCTCGCGGCCCAGCCGGGGGTGTGGGCGGCGGTCGTCAAGGTCAACCTGTACATCATGACCATCTACGTCTGGCACACCAGCGCGTGGTCCCTGACCATCGTGACGCTGCACCTGCTGGGCGTGCCTCTCATCGAGGCCGGGACGCCGCTGTGGTGGCTGCTGCTGCCCCTGTGGCTCGCCTTGCTGGGCCTCGTCCTGGCCGGGTTCGTGTGGGTGTTTGGTCGTTTCGAGCAAGTTCCGTGGCCGGGTGGGGCGCATCCCACCGGGCCAGACGCCAGAGTGGACAGGCCGGCCGAAGCCTTCGGTCGGCTGCCGTCCTGAGGAGGCCGGATGACACTGACAGCCTCGATGACGGCCGAGACGCTCTCCGCCGCCACGCCCAAGAACCGCGACCGCTACATCGACCTGGTGCGCGCGGTCAGCATCTGTGTCGTCATCTTCGGCCATTGGCTGATCACGGTCATTCGGTGGGGCGACCCACCTAGCCCCGACAATCTGCTGGCCGTCGCGCCCTGGCTGCAGCCCATTACCTGGCTTTTGCAGATCATGCCGCTGTTCTTCGTCGTCGGCGGCTTCAGCAATGCCCTGAGCCTGGCGTCGACGCGGCGGCGCGGGGGCGGCTACGCCGACTTCCTGTATCACCGCCTCGAACGGTTGCTCCGCCCCGTCGCCGTGTTCCTCGCCGTGTGGGTTGCCGTGGCGGCCAGCCTGCTGTGGGTCGCACCGACGCATCCAGTCGTGGGGCTGGCGGCGGTCATCTCGGTGCAGCCGCTGTGGTTCATCGGCCTGTACGTTCTGGTCATTGCCCTGGCGCCCCTGACTCTGGCGGCGCATCGCCGTTTCGGCCTGGCGGTCCCCCTGGCCCTGGCGGGCGCGGTCGCCCTGGTCGACTGGACGCGGATGAACACCGACCTGGCGATGATCGGCGCGCTGAACTTCGCCCTGGTGTGGCTGTTCGCGCACCAGCTGGGCTACTTCTACGCCGATGGCCGCCTGCTACGCCTGGGGCGAGGCGCGCTGCTCGGCCTGGCCGTGGCGGCGCTGGCGGCGCTCATTCTGCTGACGACGATGGGGCCGTATCCGATGAGCATGGTCGGGCTGCCCAACGCCACCTTCTCGAACATGTCGCCGCCGTCGCTGTGCATCGTCGCCCTGACGGTCTGGTTACTCGCCCTGGCGATGCTGCTACGCGGCCCGGCTACGCGCCTGCTAGAGCGGGTGCGGGTGTGGGCGGCCGTCGTTCAGGTGAACTCGGTCATCATGACCATCTTCCTCTGGCACCTGACAGCCCTGCTCGTGTCTCTGAGTGTGGTGTTCTGGCTCGGCCTGTCGATTCCCGACGTCGGCACGGCGGGCTGGTGGCTGCTGCGGCCAGTGTGGCTGGCCGTGCTGCTGGCCGTCCTGCTGGGCTTCGTGGCCCTGTTCGGCCGCGTTGAGCGGATGCCGCCGTCGCAGTCGACGCTGGTAGGCCCCGGCCGACCGCGAACGGCTCTCGCCGCTCTGGGCGGGACGTGGGTCATCATTGGCGTGTGTGGGGTAGCCCTCAATGGCCTGGCTGGCCTCCTGACCGGCGAGCGGGCCGCTCTCATCCTTCTCTCCGTGACGCCTGTTCTGAGTCTCCTGGCGCTAGGCCTGGGTACGGCGCTGGTGCGCGTCGCCATCCAGCCCCACGGCCGCAGGGTCGGGTTCCTGGCGGCGCTGGTATTCGCGCTGCTGGCCCTGGCCGAGGCGGCCGGCGCGGGCAGCGCGGCGGGGAGCCTCCCATCGGCCGTCATGTATGGTCTGACGGCGGCCACGGTGGCGTGGGCGGCCTGGGCGATGCGGCCCGCCATCCCCCCCCTGACGATGGAGCCGCCTCCCATTGCGCCGTGAGTAGCGCGTGGGTCGCTCAGCGTTCCGACGAGTGTGACCTGTCATCATGGAGTCGAGACCTGCATGAGCCTGAATCGGTGAAGAGGTGTACCATGGACGCCAAACCGTGGTTGAGCTACTACGACCCGTGGGTGCCGCCGACCCTCGCGCCGTATCCCGATACGACTCTGGCGGACATCGTCGCCAAGACCGCCCACGACGACCCACAGCACACCGCCCTCATCTTCAAGGGCCGCCGCATCAGCTACGCCCTCCTCGACCGCCTCAGCAACGCCTTCGCGGCCGCGCTGATCGAGCAAGGCGTGGTCAAGGGCGAGCGGGTGGCCTTGCTGCTGCCGAATTGCCCCCAGGCCTTCATCGCCCTCCTGGGCGCGTGGAAGGCAGGCGCCATCGTCAACCCGATCAACCCGCTATACACCGACCGCGAGTTGGAGATCGCCCTGCACGAGACGACGCCGCGCGCGGTCGTCGTCCTCACGCGCTTCTACCCTCGCCTCAAGGCCCTGCAAGCCGCCACCGGCGTCCGCACCATTATCGCCACCAACATCAAGGAGTACCTGCCGTGGCGCCTGCGTCTGGCCTTCACCCTGGCTAAGGAGAAGAAAGAGGGCCATCGCATCCACCTCGCGCCGGGCGACCTGTGGCTGGCCGACCTGCTGCGCCGCCACGCGGGGATGCCTCGGCCGGCGGTTCCCGTCGGCCCGGCCGACCCGGCGGTGCTGCTGTTCACCGGCGGCACGACCGGCGCGCCTAAAGCTGCCCTCGGCAGCCACCGCGCCCTGGCCATCACCGGCGCCCAACTCTATGCGTGGTTCAGCGGCGTCGTGCAGGCCGGCGACGTGATCCTGTGCAACATGCCCATCTTCCACGTCTTCGGGCTGGTCGGCATCGGGGCCACCGCCTTCGTGGCGCGACTCACCATCGCCGTCGTGCCGGATCCCCGCGACCTGGACGACGTGCTGACGACGGTCGAGAAGGAGCACGTCGCCTTCCTGCCCGGCGTCCCGACTCTCTTCAACGCCCTGCTCACTCATCCGCGCGTCGTATCCGGCCAGGCTAACCTGCGCTCCGTGAAGCTGTGCTGTTGCGGCGCGGCCCCGCTGCTGGTGGACACCAAGCGCCGCTTCGAGGCCCTGACCGGCGGCCACATCATCGAAGGCTACGGCGCTACGGAGACAATGCAGGCCAGCATCATCACGCCGATTCAGGGGCTGAACAAGCCCGGCTCGACGGGCCTACCACTACCGGACATGCTTGTCAAGATTGTGGATGCCGACGATGACACCCGCCCGCTCCCGCCCGGCGCGACAGGCGAGATCCTCGTCCAGGCCCCGAATCTCATGACGGCGTACTGGCAGCACCCGGAGGAGACCGAGGCCACCCTCCACGACGGCTGGCTGCGCACGGGCGACCTGGGCTACCTCGACCAGGACGGCTTCCTGTTCGTCGTCGATCGCAAGAAGGACGTCATCAAGCCATCGGGCTTCCAGGTCTGGCCGCGTGAGGTGGAGGAGGTCATCGCCTCGCATCCAGGGGTGGCCGAGGTGGGTGTGGCGGGCGTCCCCGACCCCCGCTCCGGCGAGGCCGTCAAGGCCTGGGTGGTACTGAAGCCTGGCATCAGCCTCAGCGCCGCCGAGTTGGTGGCCTACTGCCACGCGCGGCTGGCGGGCTACAAGGTCCCGCACCATGTCGAGTTCGTGGACAGCCTGCCCAAGAGCCAGGTCGGCAAGGTCCTCCGCCGCGAGCTGGTGGCGCGGGAGAAGGAACGCGCCGTGGCCGCCCCTGGTCTCGACCCCCAGGGTCTGGCCCCGGCGGGGCCTTCGGCGTAGAATGTCAGGGTGGACAGCGTCGTTACCCGTGTCCACCCTGACGCCTGGAGCGCCATGACCACGCCGCCCTACCACATCCGCCGCGCTCGCGCCGACGACCAGGCCACCATCCGCGCCCTGGTCCACGGTGAGCATCTCGACCCCATGACCCTCGACTGGCCCAACTTCCTCGTCGCCGAGGGCGACGGCGGCCGCGTCGTCGGCATCGGCCAGATCAAGCCCCTGCGCGGCGCGCGCGAGCTGGGCAGCCTGGTCGTGGTCCCCGACTGGCGCGAGCGCGGCGTCGGCGCGGCTCTCATCCACGCCCTGATGGCCGACGAGCCTGGCCCGCTGTTCCTCGTCTGCCGCGAGAGGCGCGTCCCCTACTACCGCAAGTTCGGCTTCCGCGAGATCGGCCTGGGTGAGACCCAGGGCGCGCTGCGCGTCAAGGCCGCGCTGATGCGCGCCGCCGGGCTGGTGGGCCTGCGCGGCGCGGTCATGCGTTGGGACCGACCCGCCGTTTGACATCCATCCCGCGCGCCTTTATCATAGCCGCAGGGAGTACGGGACATGGATGACATCGACGTTTGGTTTGACGCCTATACGGCCTACCTGCGCCACCAACTGACTCGCCACGCGCCCCAGGCTGGCTCTCACTGCCCCGGCCTGGTCATCGACGTCGTCGAGCGGTTGTGGACGCCGACGGAGCCGCCCCGCTGGCCGCACCTCATCGAGGGGCTGCGCTGGGCGATGAGCGAGCACGGCCACGCCGACGAGTTTGCGGTGGCCATCGAGCTGGCTCTCAAGCTGGAGCGCGAGCACAAGGCCGAGCAGCAGAAGCTGGCCGACTGGGAAGAGCCAGAGCCGTATCAGGACAACGCCTACATTCGCCGCCATGAGGAGTGGGAGCGCACGCGCCGCCTGCTCCACGGCGACGAGGACAGCACCTATTTCTGGGATCGCTATCGCTGGCTGAACGGCGGCTGAGGCCGTGCGCCTGACCCATCTGGGCCTGACCAATTTTCGCGTTTATCGAGGCCTGGACCTGACCCTGCTGCCGGGCGTGACCCTCCTGGTGGGCGACAACGCCCAGGGCAAGACGGCCCTCCTGGAGGCGATCTACTACCTGGCGACGAGCCGCTCGCCGCGCGGCAGCAGCGACCGCGAGATGTTGGCGTGGGCGGCCCGCGACGAGCCGCTGCCCTTCAGCCGCGTCACCGGCGAGGTCATTCGCAGCAGTGGCAGCGTGCGGCTGGAAATCGTCACCGTCCAGCCGCAGGGTGAGCCGACGGGGCGACTCGAGAAGCGTGTCAAAATCGACGGCGTAACCCGCCGCGCCCTGGACCTGCTCGGCCAGGTGAACGTGGTCCTCTTTGCGCCGGAGGATATCGCCCTCCTGGAAGAGGGGCCGAGCGTGCGCCGCCGCTACCTGGACGCCGCCCTGTGCCAGATGGACGCGCGCTACTGCTACGCCCTGGGCCAGTATCGCAAAGTCGTCACCCAGCGCAACAGCCTACTGCGGCGCATTCAAGACGGTATCGCCCGGCGTGACGAGATGGGCGTGTGGGATGAGCTGCTCATCGAGCACGGGGCGCTGCTGACGGCGCGGCGGCACGCCTGGCTACGACTGCTCGGCGAGCGCGGCGACCCTATTCATCGCGCCCTGACCGGCGGCCGCGACCCGATCCACATCAACTATCGACCGAGCGCGCTGTTCAGCCAGAGCGAGCCGCTGCGCACGGCAGGGGCGGCGGAGGTTGCGGGGGCAGTCCTGAGACAAGACGAGCTACCCCTGGACACGGTGCGGGCAGCGTTCCGGGCGCGTCTGGCGGGGCGAGGGGCGGCCGAGGTTCGGGCGGGCGCGACCCTCGTCGGGCCGCATCGGGACGACTTCCTGCTGCTGAGTCACGGCGTAGACCTGCATACCTACGGCTCGCGCGGGCAGAAGCGCACGGCGGCCCTGGCCCTCAAGCTCGCCGAGGCCGAGGGCATGCAGGCGACGACGGGTGAGGCTCCGCTACTCTTGCTCGACGATGTCATGTCCGAGTTGGACGCGCTCCGGCGGGCGTACGTCGCCGAACACATGCTACGCCATGACCAGACCCTGGCGACGGCCACCGACTGGTCCGATTTCAGCCCCGCCCTCCAGGCCAGGGCCACCCGTCTGACAGTTCGAGGGGGGGCAGTGACGCCCGCGTGAGGAGAAGCCCTATGGCAACCACTGCGCCGACGGTGCAGACCCAGGCCCAGAAGCCCGGCTGGCCCGACACGATACGCCGCGTCCTAAACAGTATGGTGGTGCCGGTTCTGGCCGTCATCACCGCGCTGGCGGTGGGCGCGGTCATCATCTTCTTCACCAGTGGCGGCTTCGGCAACCCCAGCCAGGCGTTCCAGACCGTGTTCCTGGCCTACCAGGGCCTCATCGAGGGCGCGTTCCTCAAGGAGCGCGGCTTCTCCGAGACCCTGGTCGCCACCACCCCCTACATCTTCAGCGGCCTGGCCGTTGCCTTCGCCTTCAAGGGCGGCCTGTTCAACATCGGCGCGGAGGGGCAGTTCTTCCTGGGCGCGGTTACCGCCGCCTGGGTCGGCTTTGCCGTCGGTATGCCGCCGGTCATCCACCTTATTTTCGCCCTGGCTATGGGCTTCCTGGGCGGGGCAATGTGGGGCGCGATCCCCGGCTTCCTCAAGGCGCGCACGGGGGCGCACGAAGTCATCACGACCATCATGCTCAATTACACCGCCTTCCTGCTCGTCGACTGGCTGGTCACTGGCCCGTTCCGCTCGAAGACCGGCACCGCCCCAAAGACCCCCGATGTGCTGGAGTCGGCGCGGCTCCCCACCTTCTTCGCTGCTCCCGACCGCCTCCACCTGGGCTTTGTCCTGGCCGTCGTCACCGCCATCTTCATCTGGTGGGTGCTGAACAAGACGACTCTCGGCTTCGAGATTCGGACGGTAGGCGCGAACCGCTTCGCCGCCCAGTACGCGGGCATCAGCGTGGCGCGCATCTTCGTGCTGACCATGGCGATCGCCGGCGGCCTGGCGGGCGTATCGGGCGCGGTCGAGGTCCTGGGTCTGCAACACAACCTGCCCGCCTTCTTCTCGGCTGGCTACGGCTTCGACAGTATCGCCGTCGCCCTGCTGGCCCATTCCGACCCCATCGGCGTCATCCCATCCGCCTTCCTGTTTGGCGCGCTCCGTAACGGCGCGGACCTGATGGAGCTGCGCTCTGGCGTCTCGAAGCAGATCATCTCCATTATTCAGGCCCTCATCCTGTTGTTCGTCGCGGCGCCGGAGATCATCCGCGCGCTGTACCGCATCCGCAAGCCTGAGACGGCGATCGAAGAGACGCCGCTGACGCAAGGCTGGGGTTGAGTCATCGCCCATTCCTGGAGCGCTCATGTCATCCGACGTCATCCTCAGCATCATCACCGCTGCCCTGTCCATCGCCACCTTCCAGGCGACGGTCCGTCTGGCGACGCCCATCACCCTGGCCGCCCTGTGCGGTATCTGGTCGGAGCGGTCGGGGGTGGTCAACATTGGCATTGAGGGCATCATGCTCTCGGCGGCCTGCACAGGGTTCCTGGGTACGATCTACGCTAACCAGGCTCTCGGTTCCAAAAGCGTGTCGCTGTTCGTCGGTCTCGTAGCGGCCCTCGCTACCGGCTTGCTGCTGGCCCTGCTGTTGGGGGTGCTGGCGGTTCGCTTCAAGACCGACCAGATCATCGCTGGCACGGTCATCAACATCCTGGCCGTCGGCGCGACCGGCTACATCTACCGTCGCTACCTCGCCACCGACGCCCCCGTTGCGCCTGGCGTCCTGTCGCCCATCACCGACTGGCCCCTCATCGGGCCGGTCTTCAGCGCGTTGTCCCACATCCCCATCATCGGCCCGCTCCTCTTCACCCTCCAGCCGATTGCTCTCTCGATGTTGATTCTCGTGGCCCTGACCCATTACATCCTGTTCTACACACCCTGGGGCCTGCGCACCCGGTCCGTGGGTGAGAACCCGCGCGCCGCCGATACCCTGGGCATCAACGTCTTCCGTATGCGCTACACCGACGTCCTCATCGGCGGCGCGATTGCCGGGTTGGCGGGCGCGTGGTACACGCTGGAACAGGTGGGCGTGTTCACGCCCAACATGACCGCCGGCCGCGGCTTCATCGGCCTGGCGGCCATGATCTTTGGCAAGTGGAACCCGGTCGGGGCCTTCCTGGCCGCGCTGCTGTTCGCCTTCGCCGAGGCCATCCAGCCCATCCTACAAACCCAGGCCCCCCAGGTCCCCTATCAGTTCTTCGCCATGATCCCCTATTTGCTGACTATCATCGTGCTGGCCGGGCTGGTGGGCCGCGCCACGCCGCCCGCCGCCGACGGCAAGCCCTACGAGGCGTAACGGGATGACCACCGCCCACCAACCAAGGGGGCAGGCGCGAAGCCTGCCCCCTTGGTTGGTGACTTCTCTCCTTGGCGGCTACAACGACGCCGGCCAGGCGGCCACAGGGGGACCGCCCCTACCCACATGGCCGTGACCTGTAGCATTGACTCCCTTCCGCTCTGTCCTATAATAACGTCGTATTGCCCGGCCGAGTCGTCAGCGCGACGCTCAGCTGCCGCCGGGTCGCATGCCTGACCACTATTCATTTCATCCATCAATCTGACCGCGGAAGGAGCCTTCCATGAATCCGGATGCCGTAACCAACACCCTGACGGGCTGGTTGGGTGACGTGCTGGGCCGCGTTGTCGCTGCCCTGCTCGTCCTGCTCGTTGCCTGGATCGTCGCCAGCATCCTGCGCTGGCTGATTCGCAAGCTGTTGAATGCGTTCCACGTCGATGAGCGTCTCCACAGTGATGGGGCGAGCAACGGCGTCGCTCAGGCCGTCTACTGGCTGACCTTCCTGGTCTTCCTGCCCGCCATCCTCGGCGCGCTTGGCCTGCAAGCCCTCCTGGATCCCCTGACGTCGATGGTCAACAGCATCCTGTCCTGGATTCCGATGATCATCGCGGCCATCGTGATCCTGGTGATCGGTGTATTCATCGCCCGTATCGTGCGCCGCCTGACCGTCGGCGTGTTGCAAGGGTTCGGCGCGGACCGTCTCGGCGCGCGCTTCGGCTTCCCCCAACTCTCGGCTTTCATCGGCACCGTCGTCTACATCCTCATCCTGCTGCCGACTCTGATCGTCGCCTTGCAGGCCTTGCAGTTCACCGCCATCACAGCGCCCCTCACGTCCATGCTGGCTGAGATGCTCGCCGCCGTGCCCAATCTCATCGCCGCCGCCGTGATCATCGGCCTGGCCTACTACATCGGGCGGGTGATTGGCGATCTGGCCACCACCCTGTTGACCGGCCTGGGCTTCAACAACATCCTTCGCGGGCTGGGCCTCCAGCGCACGACCACCGAGGGCGAGCGCAGCCCCTCCAGGGTCGTCGGTACGCTGGTGTGGGTGTTCATCGTCTACACGGCCGTCATGCAGGCGGCCTTCGTCCTGAACTGGCAAGCGGTGGGGCAGATGCTGTCCGGCTTCCTCGTCATCGCGTTCCAGGTCATCATGGGCCTGATCATCATTGCCGCTGGCCTATGGCTGGGCAATGTGGTGGCCCGCTTCGTCCGGGGTAGCGGCTGGCCGCAGGCCACCCTGCTGGCCGTCCTGGGGCAGGTGGGCATCTTCCTGCTCTTCGCCGCTATGGGCCTGACCCAGATGGGCCTCGGCCAGCAGATCGTCGTGCTGGCCTTCGGCCTCATCCTGGGCGCTATCGCCCTGGCCGCCGCCCTGGCCTTCGGCCTCGGTGGCCGCGATGCGGCGGCGCGCGCCCTGGTGGACATGCGTCAGGCGCTGGAGAAGGAGGACGCCGAGGCGAAGCTGGCCCCGCCCGCCGAGCCGCCTGCCGCAACCAACTAACGCCGGCTCCAATCGCCGCGACCGGCCGGGGTTTTGCATCCCGGCCGGTCGCCTGCGTTACCAGCGACCCGCACCCCACCACCCACCGAGCAACGCGCCAACCAGCGAGGCCAGGAAGTTGACACCCTCATTGTCGAGCCACGGCCAGCCATGCAGCGGCCGCGTCGGCTGGCCGTGGTGAAACCGCCGCTCGGTCGCCTGCCCGCATACCCTGCACTCGTAGACGCGCTGCACGGTCGCCCCTAGCAGGCTGTCGAACAGCGCACTCACCACGCCCACTACGCTCCCCACCGCCAGGAGCAGCACGCCGCCCGGCTGGCCGCCCAGGGCCGCCAGCAGCCACGCGCTCACGCCGATGAAGACGCCTCCGGCCAGCGCCGCCAGCGTCCCCAATGGCGTGATACCCCCCGACGTCCCGGCGGCCACGGGGCGCAGCGTGGTGATGAGGCGGGGCGGCGACGCGCTCAGTACGCCGATCTCCGTCGCCCAGGTATCGGCGGTCACGGCCGCCATGGCGCCGACGAAGGCGGCCAGCCAGATGGGGTCCGGGTGGAGGGCGTTGCCCACCGCCAGCAGCGCCCCCACGCCGCCGTTGGCGAGGGTTTGCGCCAGATCGCGGCGGCTACCCTTGGCGAACTTCTCGGCGACGGCCGCCTTGCGCGCCGCCTGCCAGTGCGACAGGGCGCTCGACGAGGCGAAGAACAGCACCACGAGTACAGCCCAGGCGAAACCACCGAGGCCGAAGATGAGGGCGCCGGTCAGGATAGCGCCGCCGACCCCACTTCGCGACAGCGACCCCCGACGGTAGGCCAGCAGGCCAATCGCCGTGCTCAGGGCTATGCCCAGGAGGAGCCTGCCCGGTGCGCCGTCTAGGGGCACGCCTTCAAGAGAGCCGCTGGCGCGGCATTGAAGGGCAGCGCGACGCCCTTCTCATTGCTCAGCTTGATGCCCCGCGCCGGGTCGAAGCTCGTCTCGCCGCAGCCCGTCACCTCGAAGATGACCTCGGCCAGCGTGCCCGCGCTGGGTGGGGGCGTGGCCGCCATGCTGGCGACGCCCAGACGGAACTCGCCGCCCGCGACGCGATTGACCGGCGCGAAGCGCGGCGGGGTGAAGAAGTCGCCCACGCGCCCGTTGATCTCCGGCGCGGCCGGGTCGGCGTCGTGCGGCGTCAGTTGCCGGGTGTTGTAGGGCTGCGTGATGTCCACACCGTAGACCGGGTGGCCCTGATCGACGCGCAGCGCCGCCGTCACCACATCGCCGGGCGCGTAGACAGGCTTGGCCGGCGAGAGGGTCCACGTCAGCGTGGGATCGCTGGGCGAGGGCGCTTTCATGGTTGTCACCGGTCGCTCGCGCAGCACGGAGCTAAGGGTCGGCGGCAGAACCGTGACCGCTGCATTCTGGCCGCTCGTCGGACCGCGCTTGTCATAGTTCTTGGAGACGAGGGTCAGGTCGTAGATGTCGACCATGCCGTTGTCGTTGATGTCGGCGCGGGGGTCGGCGGGCGGCGCGGTGTCGTAGTTGCGGGCCACCAGCGCCAGGTCGAGGATGTCGATGATGTTGTCACCGTAGGCGTCGCCGCCGGTCATGATCAGGTCGCCCAGCACTGTGTTGGGCGCGGAGGCGAGGAAGCGCCCCTCCACGGCCAGATACCTGGGCATGTCGGCGCGCAGGATGTGCCAGCCCAGGGGGATGTTGTTGATGGCAAATACGCCGTCGGCCGTCGTTTCGACCTGGCCCCCCTCACCGCCGTCCAGCGAGACGTAGACGCCGTTGTGGCGGCTGCGGCCCTCGAGCCGCGCCCGCCCGCTGACGCTGCCGCGTTGGGCGGCGGTCGCTGGCCCTTGCGCGGCGGCGGTGGCAACGACGAGGGTGGTAAGGAGCACAGCGCCCAGCAACGTCACCCAGAATAGCGCGCGGACGAACCAGGGTCTGTCCTTACGAGGGGTGTGTCTCGGCATGGCCTCTGGATCCTCCGGAGCGCGGCCTGGGCTTCCAGCTGGCGCGCGTCAGTTCGATGTGGCCCAGGTGGTTAGTAAGGGACACGGCATGACGAGAATGCCGCCGACGTTACGCTCGACGGGGGTTTGCCGCCGTCTGGTAAGCGGCGCACCTCGGCCAGGTCCGCTCCGTCAGGCGGGCTGACCGCCGGGCGGGCGGCCGCCAGCCACGCCTCGTAGCGCGTTCGGAGCGCGGCAAGGTCGCCCTGACCGCGAAACTCGGCGTCGCGGTCGCGCGTGTAAGGCTGCCCGCACGCCAGATGCAACGTCAGCCACTCGCCGGCCGCGACGGTATGTTGGGCGATCACGTATAGACTGTTGGCGTCGTGTAGCGGCGGCTGCCAGTTGAGGGCTGCGGCGGGAACGGCCTCCAACTCAGCCAGAACCTGGCTGCTGAGGCGTTCCAGCGTGGCGAGAATGTCGGACGTCAGCATCCGGCCTCCTGTTGTACCGACAACCTATGTCGCGTATAATGGGCGTAGTATAGCGCGCGAGGCGTGAAACGTGAAACGTGATGCGCCCCTTTGACCCCGACTTCGACGACGCCCGCCCGGCCCCCCGCTGGGCGCTGACCAGCCTCGAACAGGTTCCGCCGGGCGGCTATCCCGGCGGCTACGTCGTGCGCCGCCAGTTCACACGCCAGGTGGACGTCTTCGGCTACCCGCTGACGCTGCCCACGCCCCTGGATGTGCGCCTCCTCTACGACCCCGACGGCCGGCTGTGGATGTCCGACGTGCCCCAGGAACGCATGATGATGTTCCACAACGGGCAGGCATCGCGCGGCCATATCCTCGTTGGTGGGCTGGGCCTCGCCCTGTATCCCCAATACGCCGCCCCTGCCGCCACCGAGTTCACCATCGTCGAGGCCAGCCAGGCCGTGATCGACATCGTGACCCCGACCTTGGGGCGCGCCCTGGCCCGCCTGCGCCGCCCCGTTCCCTGGCGCGTTGTCCACACCGACGTAGCCGAGTTCCTGGCCCGCCCGCGCCTGGCCCAGTACGACACAGTGTTCCTCGACACCTGGGCGACGCTAGACGCCGCCCAGCTGCCAATGGTCAACCGCCTGCGGGACCTGGCCCTCGACCACATCGCCCCCGCTGGGCGGCTACTGTTGTGGGGCTATCGTTGGATGGTGGGGCTGTATGAGCAGGCGTGCGCCGCCCTGTTGAGCGTGCCGCCAACTGGCCGCGCCGCGTGGCTGGCCGCGCAATCCCCGGCCGCCCAGACGCTGCTGGCCCCGGTTGCGACCCGCTTCGCCGACCTTCCCGCCCCCGACACCGAGGCCCTTGCCTGGTGCCGGGACCACATCGTGCGCCTGACCGAGGGCTAGACGAGCAGGGTCACGAGGTGCGCCTGACCGAGGGCTAGACGAGCAGGGTCACGAGGTGCGCCTGGACCTTGCCTTCGCTGACCGTTAGATGCGCGACGGTGACCGGGAGGTCAAAGCGGCGCGGCCCGGCGGCGCCGGGGTTGAGGTAGAGGATGCCGCCGCGCTCTTCGATCCTGGGGCGGTGGGTGTGGCCGCTGATGACGGCGGCGATGCCGGCCGCGTGGGGCGTCAGGTCCAGGTCGTGGAGGTCGTGCAGGACGTGAAGCAGCGCGCCGCCCACCTCGACCGTCTCGGTCAGGGGCAGCGCCTGTGCCCACGCGCCGCCGTCCGTGTTGCCGCGCACGGCATGCACGGGCGCGATGGCGCGCAGGCTGTCGAGGATGTCGGCGCGGCCCACGTCGCCCGCGTGGAGGATGCGGTGCGAGCCGCGTAGCGCGGCGACGGCCTCCGGCCGCAGCAGGCCGTGGGTATCGGAGATGACGCCGACGCGCAGGACGCCTGGATGGGACATGGCTCCGATTGTAGCAGGCCGCGCGAACAGCGGCAAGCGAGGCTTGTCGTTTGCCGCCTGCACGCCTATACTGACCCCATGAACGATCACACGCCGCGCCGACTGCGCGGTTGGGCCGACTGGGGCATCAGCGCCGTCAACGGCGTGGTGGGCGACTACCTGTACCGGCGCGGCAACGGCCTCGCCATCGACATGGCCCTCTATCACCAGGGACGCCGCCTGACCCTGACGAGCGACGCCCTGCGCGCCACTCACCCCGACGCCACGTCGCGGGTGGCCGTCTTTGTCCACGGCCTGGGCTGCAACGAGGGGACGTGGCTTTACCCCGACCGCAACACGCCCGGCGCCCGCACCAGCTATGGTCAGCAATTGCAGCGCGACCTCGGCTATACCCCCTTCTACCTCCGCTACAACACGGGCTTAGCCATCGCCGACAACGGCGCGCGGCTGGTGGCCCTGCTGGACGCGCTGTGGGCGATCTACCCCGTGCCTGTCGAGGACCTCGTTCTCGTCGGTCACAGCATGGGCGGCCTGACGCTGCGGGTCGCCTGCCATCTCGCCGCCGGGCAAGGCGCGCGCTGGTTGCCCGCCCTGCGCCACGTCATCTACCTCGGCACACCCCACGACGGCGCGCTCCTCGCCCGCCTCGGCGGGCTCACAGTAACCACCCTCCACGCCATCCC